>NZ_JBQSWK010000004.1:0-172663 GCF_052377065.1 Brachybacterium sp. AOP42-C2-15 | reverse complement strand
GACGTCCCCCTTCTCCTCGGTCGCTAGAGTATGGCGGGGAGAGGGCCGCCACCAGGGGGAGAACTCCCCATGGCAGCGTCCCGAGGCGTCCGGCCCACCGGGTCCCACGACGCAGCAGCAATCGCCATCGACCCGGGGGAGCAGAGCAGTGAGCGCGGAGCACCTCGAGAGTCCTCATGAGCCTGGGGTGGCGTCTGTGCCTGGGGTGACGTCGCGGCGCCGCACCGTCTTCGCTGCACTGTCGATCGTGCTGGGCGCGCTCGGCGCCGCGTGGTCGGGCGTGGTCACGGCGCTCGTCTTCGAATCCGCCCGCGTCACGTACTACTTGCCGGCGCCAGATTCGACAGTGGCCACCGAACATCATGACTGGCACCTGCCCTCTCTGCTGCTCACGCCGCTCGGTGCCCTCGCCCTCCTCCTCGCGGCCATCGCCCTCGCGCTCGGGGGATGGGGGCTCGTGCGCCGACGCGGGGTGCGAGGCTGGGTGCTCGTGCTGCCCTGCCTCGCCCTGGCGCTCGCCACTGCCGTGCTGGCCCTCGCCGCCGGGATGTCCCAGGACACGTACTGAGCAGGCTCGTGCTGCGCGGGCGCGATTCCCCACCGACGGCGAGGTCCTAGGATTCGGTCGTGCCTGATGCGCTGAACTCGTCCGATCCGCGGAACCCGCCGGTCCCCCCGATCTCCTCGCGCGACGCGCCCCGCTTCGGCAGCGCCGAGCGGAAGAGGGCGCTCGCCGCCGCTTTTCAGGAGCAGGGTGAGGACTATGACCGCTTGCGCCCCGGCTATCCGGACGCCGTGCTCGACGTGTTCCTCGCCCAGGTCGCGGCGCCTCCCGGCAGTACCGCGGTGCGTGCGATCGACCTCGGTGCCGGGACGGGGAAGCTGTCCTGGGCGCTTGCCGGACGAGGGCTGGACGTCACCGCTGTGGACACCAGCCCCGCCATGCTCGAGACCGCACTGCGCCGCAGGCCGACGGGCCCGCCCCCGTTCGCTGGCCGTGCCGTCACCACCCGCGTGGCCCCTGCGGAGGACACGGGCCTGCCCGCGAGTTCCGCCGCGCTGATCACCGTCGCCCAGGCCTGGCACTGGTTCGATGCCGAAGCGGCGTCGGCCGAAGTAGTGCGGCTGATGGCGCCCGGGGGCGTGCTCGCGCTGGTGTGGAACATGCTCGATGTGACGATCCCCTGGGTCCATCGCCTCTCCCGGATCATGCACGCCGGCGACATCCACCGCGAGGACTTCCTGCCCACCGTCGGACCAGGCCTCGAGCTCACCGGGCGCAGCCTGCACCGCTGGGAGGACCCGATGCCCACGCAGGACGTCATCGATCTGGCCCGCACCCGCAGCTACGTCATCACCGCCCCCGAGGAGCGCCGGTCGAAGGTGCTCGCGAACCTCGACTGGTATCTGCACGAGCACCTGGGCCATGCCCCCGGGGACGTGGTCGGGGTCCCGTACCGCACCGACGTCTTCCTCTATCGGCCGACGGGAGAGCCGGGCACCGCTGTCTGAGTCAGACACCGCTGGCTGAGTACGGCCCCGCTGGCTGAGTCCGCCGCCGCCGCGGCTTGACCCTCTCGTGATCTCTTCGTTGTTGACCTGGGTCACATCCCCGGCTAGCGTATAGAAATCGTTTGCCGTCGTCGTCGGCTGCCGTCATCGTTGCCGGGTCGCTGTCGATCCCTGCCACTCCCGACGAGTCGATGGCCGAACGCACGTCCCGGGACACATCACCTGCCGCCCGGCGGTGACCCGCCTGTTTCAAGGAGGAGACATGGTCGACACAATCTCTCGCCGCAGCGCCCTGGGTGTCGGCGCAGCCGGCGCCGCCGCGCTCGGACTGGCCGCCTGTGGTGGTGGCGGCAGTGACACCGCGGAGGCCCCGCCGGAGAGCTCGGAAGACATCTCCGGCTCGATCGTCATGTGGATCTATCCGCTGAGCGACTCCGCGAGTGCCGAGTCCTACCAGCCCTACGTCGACTCCTTCAAGGAGAAGTACCCCAACGTCACCGTCGAGGTGGTCCAGCAGCCCTGGGCCAACCGCGAGGAGCAGCTGACCACCGCGATCAGCGGCGGCAACGCCCCGGACGTCGTCTACTTCAACCCCGACTTCGTGCCCCGCTTCGCCGTCGAGGACCTGCTCGTGAACCTCGATGATCTGCGCGACGACTGGGACAGCGCCTTCGTCCCCGCCTCGCTCGAAGCGATGACCTACGAGGGCTCCCTCTACTCTGCCCCGATCCTGATGCAGGCCTCGCAGACCTTCGCCAATCAGAAGGTCCTCGACGAGATCGGCATGGAGGGGCCCACCACCTGGGACGAGCTGCGCGCCGTGGGCGCCGCCGCGAAGGAGAAGGACTACTACCTGCTGGAGTACAGCGGCGACGCCACTTTGAACCACAACTACTACATGTACCTCTGGCAGGCCGGTGGAGAGGTGCTCAGCGAGGACATGAGCACCGCGGCCTTCAACAGCCCCGAGGGCCTCGAGGCGCTCGAGTTCGTCAAGGAGATCGTCGACAACGGCTGGGCACCCAAAGAGCCGATCAGCGTGGTGCTCCCCTTCGAGCAGACCGACCTCGCCCAGGGCAAGGTCGCGTACAGCATGGGCAGCAACATCGGCTCGGTCCGCGCGGTGCTCAAGGATCCGCTGACCATCCTGCCGCCGCTGACGTACAAGGAGCAGGTCGCGATCGGCTCCGTCGGCGCACTGTCGATCTTCAACACCACCGAGGCTCCCGAGGCCGCGGCCGCCTGGGTCCACCACCTCACCGAGCCCGACTTCATCGAGTTCGTGTGCTCGGAGTTCGTCTACTACTCCCCGCGCACCGACGTCACCGGGATCCATGACGACGATGAGCAGGTCGCGGAGTTCGAGCAGTACCTCGACGTGGTCAACGCCGGCATCATCCACCCCAAGGCCCGGGAGATCATCGACGTGATGAAGCCCGAGATCCAGGCGGTGCTGCTGCAGGGCAAGGACCCGCAGGAGGCGCTCGACACCATGGAGACCACCGTCAACGAGCTGCTCGCGCGAGGCTGACCACACCCGATCCGCGCGCCGGGCACACCAGCACCACGTGCACGAGCACCACGTGCCCGGCGCGCCGCAGTCCTGAGAGGAGCCGCATGTCCACGTCCGTGGCACCCGGCACCACCGATACCCCGGCCGACGACGTCGAGCCTTCTGTCGTCACGCCTCGGGTGGCGTCATGGCGGGAGCTGGCAACGTCCCGTGGGGCGCTGATCGCGTATGCGTTCATCTTCCCGTATGTGGCGTTCTTCCTGGCGTTCCGCATCATCCCGGCGCTCTACGGGATCGTGCTGAGCCTGGGTGACTTCTCGCTGTCGGGGCGGTTCAAGTTCGTGGGGCTGGAGAATTTCACGCGCCTGTTCCAGGACGATGTGTTCTGGCATTCGCTGCAGGTCACCGCGATCTATGCGGTGCTGGCGATCCCGTTGTCGGTGGTGCTGTCGCTGTTCATGGCGCAGTTGTGCAACCGCACGATGCGGGGGATGTCGTTCTACCGGGCGCTGTTCTTCCTGCCGGTGGTGACCTCGCCGGTGATCTCGGGGATCATCTTCGTGTGGCTGTTCTCCGGTGGCGGCCCGATCGATGAGACCCTCGGCCTGCTCGGGGTGGAGCTGGGCTCCTGGCTCCAGCATCAGGTGCTGGTCCTGCCCGCTCTGGCGCTGGTCGCGGCGTGGGGCAGCTTCGGCTACAACATGCTGATCCTGCTCGCGGGGATGCTCGCGATCCCGCCGGACTACTACGAAGCCGCCGAGCTGGACGGCACGTCGGCCTGGCAGCGGTTCCGATACATCACGCTGCCGCTGCTGAAGCCGGCGCTGTTCTTCGTGCTGGTGCTGGAGACCGTCAAGAGCTTCCAGGCCTTCGACATCATCTACGTGATGACCGGTGGTGGCCCTGCCCGCGGCTCCTACACCATGACCTTCATGATCTTCGACCAGGGCTTCGGATACTTCGAGTTCGGGTATGCCAGCGCCGTGGGTGTGGTGCTGCTGGTGATCACGCTGGTGCTGTCCCTGATCCAGCGCCGCCTCGTGGGAGGGAACAACTCATGACCTCTACTTCCACCACTTCGAACACTTCCACTGCTTCGAGCGCTGCAGGTGCTGGCGGGCGTCGCGGGCCGGGGCTGCGCCGGCGGGCACCGCTGGGAGTGCGGGCCCGGAAGCATCTGATCCATATCCCGCTCGCGGTGATCGGGTTGGTGACGCTGTTCCCGTTCCTGGCGATGGTGATCATCTCCCTGCACCCGGGGATCCCGGTGCAGGTCCCCGACATCTTCTTCAACGCCGACCTGTCGCTGGAGGCGTATCGGCAGGCGCTGCGCAGCTCTCACATCCCGCGCTGGGCGGTGAACACCACCATCTACGCGGTGGTCTCGGTGGTGCTGGTGCTGTTGTTCGCCTCGATGGCCGGGTACGCCTTCGCGAAGAAGAAGTTCCTGGGCCGCGAGGTGATCTTCTGGGTGTTCATCGCGATGCTGATGATCCCGTACCAGCTCACGATCATCCCGCAGTACCTGCTGGTGGGCCAGATCGGTGGCCTGGACTCGATGTGGGGCCTGATCCTGCCCACCGTCGCCAACGCGCAGGCGATGTTCCTGATGCGTCAGTTCATCCAGGACATCCCCGATGAGCTGATCGACGCGGCGAAGATCGACGGTGCTGGAGAGCTGCGGGTCTACTGGTCGATCATCCTGCCCCAGACCAAACCGATCCTCGCGACCCTGGGGACCTTTGTGTTCCTGTGGCATTGGAACGACTTCCTCTGGCCCCTGGTCGCCCAGCAGTCCCCGGACAACTACGTCCTCACCGTCGGACTCAACAGCCTCCAGGAGCAGAACGTCTCCCTCGCGACCCTGATGGCCTCGGCCGTGGTCATGTTCATCCCCGCCCTGCTCGTGTTCATCTTCCTCCAGCGCTACTTCGTGCGCGGAGTGATGATGAGCGGCATCAAGTAGGCATCACCCCAGGACGTAGGCATCACCCCCGGTCCCCTCTCAGCTGTTGCTTGGCAAGTGCTCCGGCGACAGCAGAGAGGGGATCGATGGGATGGCCGTCGCCGACCCCGTCGCCGACCCCGTCGCCGTCGCCCTCGCCGACCCCGACCCTGTCGCCGACGCGGGTGGGTGCGCCGTGCGTACGAACGGAGTCCGCCACCTATGGGCGCCACCCACGGGCGGACAGCGCCTCGCGGACAATGCGGAGGGCGCTCGCGCAGTCCTCGCCGACGTCCTTGCTGTACAGCCGCACCTCCAGCCACCCCGCCTGGGCCGCACGGCGAGCGCGCTCGATGTCCCTCTCGATCTGCTTCGGGTCGTTGTGACCCTGCAACTTTCCCTTTCCCTGGCCCTCGTACTCGACGCAGACGCGATACTCGGGCCAGAGGAAATCCGGCTCATGACGCGACACCCCGTCCGTCCCGATCAGCGGGACATTGAGCTGCGGCGTCGGCAGCCCCGCGCGGGCGAACGCCATGCGGAGAAGAGTCTCCCGCGGGGAGCCGGCGCCGATGCGCACGTCCTCGAGAGCCCGACGCAGCGCTGCGGCATGACGGCCGGTGCAGAGCTGGCGCAGCTCCTCGATCGTGCACCAGGGTTCGGTTCTCCCCTGCTCGAGGCCGGGACGCGGAATCCGCACCAGGTGATCTCCGATCGCGACCAGCCATAAATGGGGGAGTGCGGCGGCCAGATCACGCCAGGTCCGGGCACGGGTCGTCAACCGCACCTGTGCCAACGGGAGCTCGGAACCGTCAGGTTCCGGCGCGAGCCGGTACCTCGCCGAGCGCACCTGAGCGGCATCGAGGACGAACTCGTGCCAGCGGACGACCTCATCGGAACCCGCACGCCCACCGGATATGGAGAAGTGCACCGGACTGCTGGATGACCAGGACTCTGGGTCGAGAGAGAGCGGGAAGCTCTGCATCCGCGCGGCGGAGAGGCCGACGACTACGGCAGCCGGGTCCTCCCGGCAGATCGCGGCGGCGATGTCTTGCTCCGTGAGTTTCCAGCCCGTGCGAGAGAGCAACCCGGCCGGAGCACGGTGAGGTCCTTGCGCCGCAGGCGCTCCGGGGAGACCCCCGCGCGAAGTGCCTCAGTGCGGGTGAAGACACGCCACTGAAGCGAGGCGGGGAGCGGAGCCGGTCGAGGCGTCATGTCCTCAGGGTGCCTTCGGAGGTGGGCAGTGCCTCTGCGCCATCCACATTCCCGGATTGGGGAGGAACGGACCCTGGACAGGTGCCCGGTCCAGTCCAGCCCAGCCCAGCCCAGCCCAGTCCAGCCCATCCCAGCCCAGCCCAGCCGAGCCCAGCACAGCCCAGGGCGAGGCTGAGGGCAAGGGAGCCCACCAGGGCGTGACGACCGGGTGTGACGTGGCGTCCCGTCTCAGCTGTCGCTTGGCGAGCGTGCAGGCGACAGTAGAGAGGGGATCGACGTGATCTGTCCGGAGCATCCCCTCTCAGCTGTCGGTGAGAGGGCCCCGAAGTGACAGTTCAGAGGGGATACCTGCCAGTAGCCAAGAGAGGTGCGGAGGGAGGCGCCCAGAGAGGGGTGGAGAGAGGTGCCCAAAAAGTGGTGGAGAGAGGGGTGGGAGAGGCGTGGAGAGGGTGGCTGGCGGACGAGAGGTTCAGTGGGCTGGCGGAGCGTGGAGCCTGGGGCTCAGCCTCCCGCCCCGCCTGCGCCGCCGGCCCCGCCGGAGTCGGAGGGCCCGACTGGCCCGCCGGTCTCATCGGCCGGAGGAGCGATGCTCATGTCGGTGATGCGCCAGCGCTCACCGTCCCAGGCGATGGTGGCGATCAGCTGGCCGGTCACCTCGGTGAGCTGAGTGGCCTGCAGGTCCGGGTCGTCCACCAGAATGGACTCCTCCTGGGCGAAGTCGGCGACCACGGTCCCGGTGGCCGGAGGCTCGCCGGTGCCCTCGAAGGACGTCGAGTGGATCACGAAGGCCCCGTCCACGAGATAGCCGCCCTGCGCGGCGAGCGTCTCTGCATTGCTGAGGAAGCTCACGCACACCTGGCAGTTGGGATCGATGGAGTCCTCCCAGACGGAGACATCGCCGCTGCTCATCATGTAGTCGTAGGACTCGAGCAGGTAGGTGAGTGTGGCCTGTGCGCCCTCGGCGCTCTGCTCCGTGAGTCCGGCGGGCTCGGCGGGGCGGGGCAGCTCGGGGCGCGGCGGCTGCGCGGCGGGGTCCGCGGTCGGCCGGTCCTCCGGGCTCTCAGCGCTCTGCGAGTTCTCGGCCGTCTGCTGTTCAGCGCCCGGCCCCATCAGCTGACCGATCCCCATCACTCCGAGGGGGACCACCAGCAGGACCGCGAGCGCGATGATGATGAGGCGTTGGACTGGTCGATTCACCCGCCCCACGGTAGACGACACCTCTGGGCGGGCAGGGGGAGAGGTGGTCGCCGCCACGTGCGGCCGGTCCCCGTCCACGGGCGTCCGACCGTCGCGCACGCGCGCCCGACCCCGCCCGTCGGCCCCGGATCCCGGTTCCACCCCACCGTTCCGTCCGACTGTTCCGCCCTGCGCGGATCCGCCCTAAGTCGGATGCGGTGAGACGCCGGGAAAGCCTATGCTTCCCGGGTCGACAGGTCCGTGCCCGGCGCCGTCGGCCCTTCGGAAGGAATCCTGTGACCCTGCTGCGCCTGGTGCTGAGGGGCCTGAAGCCGTACTGGATCTGGGTGCTCCTCGTGGTGCTCTTCCAGATCGTCGGCGTGCTGGCTGCGCTCTACCTGCCCACCCTGAACGCGGACATCATCGATGATGGTGTCGCCAAGGCTGATGTGCCCGTGATCTGGCAGCTCGGCCGACTGATGCTGGTCATCTCCTTCGGCAACATCATCGCGCTGGTGGTGGCGAATTACTTCGCCGCGCGCTCCGCGATGCGGGTCGGCAAGGATCTGCGTTCGACGGTGTTCGGGCGTGTCAGCTCCTTCTCCCCGCGCGAACTCGCCGAATTCGGCACCCCCTCGCTGATCACCCGTTCCACCAATGACGTCCAGCAGGTGCAGATGCTGGTCTTCTTCAGCCTGAACATGCTGGTCCAGGCCCCGGTGACCGGGGTGGGCGGCGTGATCCTGGCGCTGCGCGTGGAGCCGGGGATGGCCTGGCTGATCGCGGTGATGGTGCCGGTGATGCTTATCGCCGTCGGCATCCTGATCTTCAAGGCCGCGCCGCTGTTCAAGCAGATGCAGGGCAAGATCGACGACATCAACGGGGTGCTGCGCGAGCAGATCACCGGCATCCGGGTGCTGCGCGCCTTCGTGCGCGAGGACCGCGAGCGGGAGCGCTACGCGGTGGTCAACGACCAACTCACCGACCTGAACCGTCGGATCGGGCTGCTGATGATCCTGATCAACCCGATCATCATGTTCATCCTGAACGTCTCCAGCGTGATGGTGCTGCTGGTCGCCGCGCCGCGCATCGACTCGGGGCAGATGGAGATCGGCTCGATCACCGCCTTCATCGCCTACCTGATGCAGATCCTGATCGCGGTGATGATGGCGACCTTCATGACGATGATGATCCCGCGCGCGATGGTCTCCGCCGACCGCATCACCGAGGTGCTCGAGACCGAGACCAGCGTCCACCAGCGCACCGACGGGATCCGCGACCTCGAGGGCCCGGTCGAGCTGACCTTCGACCAGGTCTCCTTCACCTATCCGGGCGCCGAGCGTCCAGTGCTCGAGGACATCTCCTTCACCGCCCGCGCCGGGCAGACCGTCGCGATCATCGGCGGCACCGGCGCCGGCAAGACCACCCTGATCAACCTGGTGCCCCGCCTGATGGACGCCACCGAGGGCAGGGTGCTGCTGAACGGGCACGACGTGCGCGATCTCGACGCGCGGGTGCTCTGGGATCGGGTGGGCCTGGTCCCGCAGCGGCCCTATCTCTTCTCCGGCACGGTCGCCTCGAACCTGCGGTTCGGGGATCCGACGGCCGACGAACAGGACCTCTGGCATGCGCTGACCGTCGCGCAGGGTCGTGACTTCGTGGCGTCGATGCCCACGGAGCTCGAGTCCCCGATCGCGCAGGGCGGCACCAACGTCTCCGGCGGGCAGCGGCAGCGGCTGTGCATCGCCCGGGCGCTGGTCGCGAAACCGTCCCTGTACCTGTTCGACGATTCGTTCAGCGCGCTGGACCTCACCACCGATGCGAGGCTGCGCGCCGCGTTGGTCCCGGAGACGAAGGATGCCCTGATGCTGATCGTCGCCCAGCGGGTCTCGACCATCACCGCCGCGGATCTGATCCTGGTGCTGGACAACGGTCGGATCATCGATCAGGGCACCCATGCCGAGCTGCTCGAGGGCTCGGAGACCTACCAGGAGATCGTCCGCTCGCAGGGCGTCGAGGAGGAGGTGGCCTGATGACTGCTCCGAAGAACCAGCCCACGCCTGACCCTGCCACCCCCGCCGGGGACGAGGCGTCCACCGCGGCGGAGATCGCCGCCGAGAAGGACGCCGCCCGCGGGCTGCGGCCCGGTCAGAGCGCGAAGAACTTCTGGCCCTCGACGAAGCGTCTGCTGCGGGAGATGGGGCCCGAGCGGGTCTACCTGTTCCTCGCGATCGCCGTCGGCGTCATCTCGGTGGCGTTCAGCGTGGTCGGCCCCAAGATCCTGGGCCGCGCCACCGACATCATCTTCACCGGCCTGCTCTCGAAGAATCTGCCCGCGGGGGCCGACCCCGCGGACGTGATCGCGCAGCTGCGCGCCGAGGGCGAGGAGCAGTTCGCTGACCTGCTCTCAGGCATGACCCTCACCCCCGGGGTGGGCATCGACTTCGATGCGCTGTACCAGACGCTCGGCCTCGCCGTCGGCCTCTTCGCCGTCTCCGCACTGCTGATGTGGCTGCAGGGCATCGCCCTGAACCGGATCATCTACCGCATGGTCTCGCGTCTGCGCCGCGACATCGAGGAGAAGCTGCACCGGCTGCCGCTGGCCTACTTCGACAAGATGAAGCGCGGGGAGATCCTCTCGCGCGTCACCAACGACATCGACAACATCCAGAACACCCTGATGAACACCGTCACCGGGCTCGTGAACTCGATCCTGACCGTGTTCGGCGTGCTGATCATGATGTTCACGATCTCCTGGCAGCTCTCCCTGATCGCGCTCGCGGTGATCCCGGTGGCGCTGGTGCTGACCAGCGTCGTCGGCAAGCGCGCGCAGAAGCTGTTCGCCCAGCAGTGGGACGCCACGGGCGTGGTGAACTCCGAGGTCGAGGAGGCATATACCGGGCACGGCCTGGTGACCGTCTTCGGCCGACGGGACGAGGTCGCCGCCCGGTTCGAGGAGCGCAACGAGACCCTGTTCCGCGCCACCTTCGGCGCCCAGTTCGTCTCCTCGCTGATCATGCCGCTGATGATGTTCGTGGGGAACCTCAGCTATGTCGCGATCGCGATCGTGGGCGGCCTGCGGATCATCTCCGGCCAGCTCACCCTCGGCGACGTGCAGGCCTTCATCCAGTACTCCCGCCAGTTCACCCAGCCGCTCAGCCAGGTCGCCTCGATGGCGACGATGCTGCAGTCGGGCGTGGCCAGCGCCGAGCGGGTCTTCGAGCTGCTGGATGCCGAGGAGCAGGAGCCGGAGAGCACGGTGGACACCGCCGCGGCCGGCATCGGCGAGGGACGCGTCGAGTTCGAACATGTCGCTTTCTCCTACAGCCCCGATCGCGAGCTGATCCGCGACCTGTCGCTGGTCGCAGACCCCGGGCACACGGTCGCGATCGTGGGGCCGACGGGCGCGGGCAAGACCACTCTGGTCAACCTCGTGATGCGGTTCTACGAGGTCGACGGCGGCCGGATCACGATCGACGGCATCGACATCCGCGACCTCACCCGCGCCCAGCTGCGCGAGCGCACCGGCATGGTCCTCCAGGACACCTGGCTGTTCAAGGGCTCGCTCATGGAGAACATCCGCTACGGCCGCCTGGACGCGAGCGACGACGAGGTCATCGAGGCGGCCCGCGCCACCCACGTCGACGACTTCGCCCGGCAGCTGCCCGAGGGCTATGACACCGTCGTGGACGACGACGAGACCACCCTCTCGGCCGGTGAGAAGCAGCTGGTGACCATCGCCCGTGCCTTCCTCGCCCGGCCCAGCCTGCTGATCCTCGACGAGGCGACCTCGAGCGTGGACACCCGCACCGAGGTGCTCGTGCAGAAGGCGATGAATGCGCTGCGCGCCGGGCGCACCTCCTTCGTGATCGCCCACCGCCTCTCGACCATCCGCGATGCGGATCTGATCCTGGTGATGGAGGACGGCGACATCGTCGAGCAGGGCGACCACGAGCAGCTGCTCGCCGTCGGCGGCGCCTATGCCCGCCTGTACCGCTCGCAGTTCGAGGGCGCGGCGGTGGATATCGACGCCGAGTCGGAGCTCGCCGGGAGCGGGGCGGAGGACGCCGAGGACGAGGTAGCGACCACCACCGGCGGGATGGCACTGGGCGGCTGAGCTGGTGGGGCGGCTGAGCTGCTGGGAGGCTGAGCTGGTGGGGCGGCTGGGCCCCGCCGGTCACGCCCCTGGTGAATCGCGCGACAGCAACTTGTTTCCATGCAAACCTATGAATACTATTCATCGGTGACTGTTTCTCGCCCCCGACGGCGCACCCTGCTGCGCGCCGCGCCCCTGGCCCTGGCCACGGCTGTGCTGACCTCGGCACTGGCCTCCTGCACCCGCGCCTCCGAGCGCCTGGATGCGGAGTCCAACGCCGTGCCGGAGGTCGACCTTTCCGGCATCGCCGAGGTGCCCGAGATCGCCGCGCTGGTCCCGGCAGAGATCCGCGAGCGCGGTGAGCTCGTCAACGGCGCGGCCCTGAACTACGCCCCGGGCGAGTTCGTGGGCTCCTCGGGCGAGGCGATCGGCTACGACATGGACATCCTTGCCGGGATCGGTGCGGTGCTGGGGCTGACCACCCGCACCGAGGCTGCGGTGTTCGCGCAGATCATCCCCGCCGTCGGCTCCACCTATGACGTCGGCATGTCGAGCTTCACCGTCAACGAGGAGCGGCTCGAGGCCGTCAGCATGGTCTCCTACTTCCAGGCCGGCATCTCCTATGCCGTGAAGGCCGGGAACCCCTATGGCATCCATCCCGACGACCTCTGCGGCAAGCGGGTCGCCCTCCAGGTGGGCACCTACCAGGAGGAGCTCTCCATCGAGCGCTCCCAGGAGTGCCGGGACGGAGGCGCAGAGGCGTATGACCTGCTCGCCTATGCGTCCAATTCCGATGCGGCGACCAACGTCGCCGGCGGCAAGGGCGACATCCTGATGGCCGACTCCCCGGTGACCGCCTACGCCATCGCCCGCTCGCGCGGGACCCTCGAGGAGATCGGCGAGATCGAGGAATCGGCGCTGAACGGCATCGTCGTCGCCAAGGACCAGCCCGAGCTGGCCGAGGCCCTGCGCGCCGCCGTCCAGCACCTCATCGACGCCGGCCACATGGAGCGCATCCTCGCTGCATGGGGCAATGAAGCAGGCCTGATCCCGACCGCGGAAGTGAACCCCCAGCCGTGAGCACCACCCAGACCCCCGCCCCGTCCCCGTCGGCCCCGCCGCCCGCGACGGAGCGTTTCTCCCCGATCCGCGCCAAGGCCGCCCCGCGCCCCGGCACCTGGATCTCCGCCGTCATCGCAGCCCTGCTGGTCCTGGGACTGATCTGGTTCCTGGTGACCAACCCGGTGCTCGAATGGGGCACCGTGGCCACCTACCTGCTGGACGTCAAGGTGATCCAGGGCGTCGGCTGGACGCTGCTGCTGACGGTGCTGTCGATGGTGCTGGGCACCGTCGTGGCGCTGACCGCAGCAGTGATGCGCCGCAGCGACAACCCGGTGCTGCGCGGTGTGAGCTGGGCATACATCTTCGTCTTCCGTGGCATCCCGGTCTACACCCAGCTCGTGTTCTGGGGCCTGTTCACGGTGATCGTGCCCAAGATCGTGATCGGCGTGCCGTTCGGACCCGAACTGCTGAGCTTCTCCACCCGTGACCTGCTCACCGCCTTCTGGGCGGCCGTGATCGGCCTGGGCCTGAACGAGGGCGCCTATCTCGCCGAGATCATCCGCTCCGGCCTGAACTCCGTGGACAAGGGGCAGACCGAGGCATCCAAGGCCCTCGGCATGAGCAACGGCAAGATCCTGCGCCGCATCATCGTGCCGCAGGCGATGCGCGTGATCGTCCCGCCGCTCGGCAACGAGACGATCGGCATGCTCAAGACCACCTCGCTGGTGCTCGCGGTGCCGTTCACCCTCGACCTCACCTTCGCCACCAACGGCATCGCGAACAAGCTGTTCACCCCGATCCCGCTGCTGATCGTCGCCGCGCTGTGGTACCTCGCGATCACCAGCGTGCTGATGGTGGGTCAGCACTACCTCGAGAAGCACTTCGGTCGAGGCTTCGATGACCGCACCCCGACCACCGGCCGCAGCAGGCGCTCCCGTCAGGCGGCGGTCAACAGCGCCGGCACCACCCCGCAGAACCCGCTCCCGGAGGTGGAGCTGTGATGAGCCAGAACCCTGAAATCCCCGCGCCCGACGGCGCCTCTGCGCCCGGCGGCACTCTCGCGCCCGGCGGCACTCTCGCGTCCGACGGCGCCTCTGCGCCCGGCGGTACTTCCGCGCCCGACGGTACTTCCGCGCCCCGCACCGTGATCCAGGTCGAGGGCGTCCACAAATCCTTCGGTGACCTGCACGTGCTGAAGGACTGCGACCTCACGGTGCGCTCCGGCGAGGTGGCCGTGCTGGTGGGGCCCTCCGGCTCCGGCAAGTCCACCCTGCTGCGCTGCATCAACCAGCTCGAGGAGCCCACCGCCGGGCGGGTCCTGATCGACGACGTGGTGCAGGGCTACGCCCCCGACCCGCTGCCCGACGGCCGCTGGCAGAAGCTCACCTCCGCCCAGATCGCCGCCCAGCGCTCCCGCATCGGCATGGTCTTCCAGCGCTTCCACCTGTTCCCGCACCTTACGGCGCTCGGCAACGTGATGGAGGCGCCGAGGCAGGTGCGCGGCCTCCCCAAGGCCGTCGCCGAGCAGAAGGCGCGGGCACTGCTGGAGCGCGTGGGCCTCGCCGACCGCGCGGACCACTACCCCTCCGAGCTCTCCGGCGGTCAGCAGCAGCGCGTCGCGATCGCCCGCGCGCTGGCAATGGACCCCGAGCTGATGCTCTTCGACGAGCCCACCAGCGCCCTGGACCCGGAGCTGGTCTCCGAGGTGCTCACCGTCCTCAAGGATCTCGCGGCCGACGGGATGACCATGGTCGTGGTGACCCACGAGATGGGCTTCGCCCGCGAGGTCGCCGACCAGGTGGTGTTCATGGACGAGGGCCGCATCCTCGAGCGAGGCACCCCTGAGCAGGTCATCGACCACCCCGAGTCCGAACGGCTGCAGGGCTTCCTCGCCTCGGTGCTCTGAGCCGGTCCTTGGCCCGTCTTACCTTATGGGCCACCACTTTTCTGTCTCTGACGAGGTCTTGAACGCGCCACAGTCGTTCAACCCTCACGAGAGACCAAGTTCTGGTGGCGCTCTTCTGATGGCGGCCTGAGCGCATGGGTCGGCCCTGAACGCAGTGCAGGGTGCCCCACGCATGGGGCACCCTGCACTGCAATGGTCGGCTACCGGCTACCGGCTACCGGCTACCGGCTACCG
Organism: Brachybacterium sp. AOP42-C2-15; assembly: GCF_052377065.1. Lineage (NCBI taxonomy): Bacteria > Bacillati > Actinomycetota > Actinomycetes > Micrococcales > Dermabacteraceae > Brachybacterium > Brachybacterium sp. AOP42-C2-15. Next base: position 158,004 of record NZ_JBQSWK010000004.1, on the reverse strand, counting down.
GCTACCGGCTACCGGCTACCGGCTACCGGCTACCGGCTACCGGCTACCGGAGTCAGCCGGCGATGGTCAGCCCACCGGGATCAGGCAGCGGGGATCTCGAACTCGCCGCGGAACTCGGGGACGGTCTCGTCCTCGCCGAGGATCTTCATCTCCGGCCGAACGTAGGCGCCCTTGAGGGTGTCCCCGGTGGTCTCGACATAGATCGGGATATAGCCGGTGCCCTCACCGTCGCTGCGCGGGGTGCCCTCGAAGTACGTGAACCCGGCCGCGGTCAGCTCGTCGTCCGCGGTGCTGGCGTAGTTGACCTCTTCACCGCCGTCGTCGAGGAAGAAGTCCTGCTGGCTGATGACTCCGCCGAACTGGTCGCCGGCGGTCACCTTCACCTCGAGGTAGATCATCTCGCCGTCAGGGTTATCGCTGGCCATGTAGTACTCGGTGTCGTTGCCGCGCACCGCGGAGACGATGGTGATCACATCGCCGGTCTCCTCGTCGGTGAACTCGGTGCCGATCTCCACCACGGTGCCAGCCTCGGCGCCCGCGGCGTCATCACCGGCTGCGTCATCATCGTCCGCGGCCTCCTCGGTGTCCTCGGCGTCCTGAGTGTCGGCGGTGTCCTCGGTGTCTGCGGACTCCTCGGCGTCGGCGTCTTCCGGCTCCGCCTCCTGCTCGGTGACCGCGGCGGGCTGCTCCTCGGCGGGAGCTTCGTCCGTACCGCCGCAGGCGGTCAGGGCCAGCATGGTGGCGGCGGCCAGAGCGGCGCCGCGGGCAATGATCGTGCGGGACATGGAGTCCTCCTTCTGCGGGCCGGGGTACGGCGAAGGCCGTTCCCCTGCGTTGAGGAGCTGCACGGTCGCGCGGCCCCGGTCCTCGGCGCGGGACCGGTGTTGCGGTCCCTGGCCTGTGACGATGCGTCGAGCCTAGGAAGGTTACACGATTCGCGCCATGGGGAGGAGTACCCGTGCAGAGCTGCCCAGTCAGAGGTCCCCATCGCCACTCGCCACCCGCCATTCCGTCCTTCCGCCTGACACCAGCGGCACCCACAGCCCGGTGCCACCACCAATCTGTCTCTCACGAGTTCTTCAACGCCCTACAGCCGTTCGGGCCTCGCCAGGGACAGAGTTCTGGTGGCGGGTGATGTGCTGGGGCTGCCTGGCTTACTGGTGGCAACTGACGTGCTGGTGGTGCCTGACGTGCTGGTGCCGCGCTCAGCGCAGCGCCAGCTGCTCGACCTTGCGTCGGCCGAAGGCACCGACCTCATCGATGGCTCGGAGGATGTCCTGCTGGGTTCTCTCCCAGTCGTGCCACACCTGCGCGTAGCTCAGCCGGAGCACCTGCAGCCCGTGTCGAATCGCCCGCAGATCTCGGCGCCGGTCCCGGCTGAAGGCATCCTCGCCGTCGTGGAACTCCCGGCCGTCGATCTCCAGGAAGAGACCGCCGACGTAGGCATCCAGCAGCCCGACCCCGTCCACGAACACCTGCTGTTCGACCTGGAAGTGCCGCCGACGCAGCCAGCGCGCCACCCTCGTCTCCGATCCCGAGTCGCTGGCGGCGGACAGAGTTCCGATCCGTGAGCGGACTGCGTCAGGGGCATCGTCGAGCAGTTGCTGCACGGCCGCAGGGGACAAGAGCCGGCGCTCCATCGCGGACTCGAGAAGTACCGCGGCGGTCTCCCCGCTGCAGCAGCGGAGCGCATGCTCGAGGGTGAGAGACACGGAGGCGACCGCATCCTGCTCTGGCCAAGATCTGACGCGGGGGAGATGAGTGATCATGCCGTCGGGGACGGCACGCTCATCGCCATAGCGGTAGACGTGAAGCAGGTGTTCCTCGGCTGGAGTGTCATCCGGTGTCCACAGCCCATGCAGCCGGGCAGCATCCACGCAGGTGAGACGAAACCCGGCGATGAGCGCGCGGATCACGTCAGGGGAGGCGGAGGGCCGCGCGATCCAGCCTCGGGCCACGCGCTGCAGCTCGCCTCGCTCGAGAGCGGCTCGCATCGTCCACGGAGTGAGGCCGAAGACGACAAGTTCGCTGCGCCGAGCAATGCCGAGCAATGCCGAGCTGCCTCGCGGTGAGGTGCAAGGTGTCCTCGACGCCGACGGTTCGGGCGGAAGGGAGGCCCTGCGCTCGCCGGCAGGATCAGTCGACTCGGTCCGTACATGTCCCGAGTCTCGGCAACGACGGGGCGCAACGGGGCGAGACCGTCATCGCTGTGGACAACGTGGAGGTGGGGAGGAACCGTCGCGGACGGAAAGGCCGCTTGCGCCGGGCAGAGCACGACAGGTTCCACCAGAAAACGGTCTGTGGTGAGGTTTGAACGGTGTAGAGCCGTTCAACCCTCACCACAGACAAAGTACTGGTGGCCCGTACCGGTGACCCACGCGGGGCCGGTATAGGAGGCGGCCCGTGCGGGAGCTGGCCGGTGCGGGAGCTGGCCTGCGCGGGAGCTGGCCCGAACGGCAGCCACCCCGGCAGCCAGCCCGAACGGCAGCCAGCCCGGCGGCCGGCTGCCCTCAGCGGGTCACCACTCCAGGATCTGCCAGCGCTTCTTCTTCGCAACCGCGTAGAGGCCGAGGTCCGGGGCGACTGCGGCGGGGGTGCCCACCAGCTCGAGCCAGGCGGCGTCGGCGTGGGAGTCTCCGTAGCCGTAGGAGGTGGACAGGTCCGCGCCGTGCAGGTCGGCGTACTTGCGCAGCCAGTTCGCGCGGGCCTCATCGACCAGCGGGGGAGTGGCCAGGTAGCCGGTCATCACCCCGGAGGTGTCTTCGTCCATGTGAGTGGCGATGACCTCGTCGAACAGATCGGCGAGCGGCTCGACCAGCACGTCCAGCGCGCCGGAGACCAGCACCGTGCGGTGCCCGGCGGCGCGGTGGCGCTCGATGGTCTCGAGTGCCTCGGGGAGGATCGAGGCCCGGATCCGGCGCCCGGCCTCGCCCTGCATCAGGGTGCGCAGATCTGCACTGCGGTACCCCTTGTAACGGCGGTTGACCAGGCGGATCAGCTCTGAGCGGTCGCGCTTGTCGGCACGCAGGTAGCCGGGGACAGCGGCCAGCAGGCCGCCGATCTCCGCCGGCCAGGTGCGGCGCGGCTTGGTGGCGCGGACCACGGCGAAGTACTGCTGGACGATGTTGGTGGAGAGCACAGTGCCGTCGAGGTCGAACACGGCCAGCGTGTTCTCGGAGCGCTTCAGCTCGGGGACGGGGCGGGAGGCCCGCTTCTTCTGGGCGGACTTCGCCCGGGAGTAGGCCTTGGTGAGGTCCGTGACCGCGGGCAGGTGCTGCTGCTGGAAGTAGTCCTTCCAGACCAGGCCCTTGATGTCGAAGTCATGGGTCTCGAGGAAGGCGGCCGGCAGCTCCTCGCGCAGCGCCCGAGTGTTGGCGTCGTCGAAGACCATCTCGGTCTTCGTGTAGTGCCGGTACAGCTCGATGTACTTGCGCAGCATGGTCAGGCCCGAGGTGGCCTTGTGCAGGCTGGCGGTCCATTCCCGGGTGCGCTTGGTGGCCGGGAGGTAGGCGACCGCGGCGGAGCCGAGCTTCGCGGAGAGCTCCTTGGCACGGAACCGCTGCTCGACCATCTCGACGGCGGGGAAGGACCATTCGGGCACCGGGATCGGACGGCCCTTGTCATCCTCGAGCGGGTACTTCACGAAGTACTCGCGCACCGCGGTGACCATCTCGTGGAAGGGCAGCGGGTTCGACGCGCCGGAGACCACCTGGAAGTAGGCGTCGTCGCCGCGGCGGGAGACGTCCTGGGTGGCGAGCGCGACGATCACGTTGACGACGTGGTCCACGGGGATGACGTCGAGGATCGAATCGGCCAGGCCCGGGAACTCCTGCAGCACGCCGCGGCCGTAGGCCATGATCAGCGGGTCGGCGACCTTGTAGCCGTCGATCCAGCCCGGATAGGGCTTCTTCATCGCGGATTCGATGATGGAGGGGCGCACGAAGGAAACGCGGTGCCCGTTGCCGGCCCACAGCTCCTCGGCGACCTGCTCGGCCATCGCCTTGGTGAAGGTGTAGATGTCGGTCCAGCCCACGGACTGGGCGCGGGTGCGGCCGAAGTCGATCAGGCGCTCGTCGACCCATTCGCGGCGCGATTCCTCGGAGGCTGCGGCGACTGCCGAGGGGCCCATCCGGCCGTGACGGCCCTTGGCGGCATTGATCTGGGAGCGCAGCGTCTCGGGGCGGCGGGACTCCGCATCGACCCGGGCGCGGGCCTGCATCGCGGCCTCGTACTCGGCGCGCCAGTCGACGTCGGCCTGGAGGGAGCCCTCCTGGCGCAGACCCTTCGCGATGCCGCCGACGTAGGCGGTGGAGACATGGATGACGTGCGGGTCCTGGCCCGAGGCCAGCAGCGCCTCGTACAGGTTCCGGGCACCGCCGACGTTGGTGCGGAAGGCGTCGTCGATCGGCGGGTCGAAGGAGACCGAGGAGGCCGAGTGGATCACGGTGTCGAAGGGCTCCGTGATCGCGGGCATATCGGTGAGGTCACCCTCGAGCACGCTCACGCGAGCGTCGAAGATCTCCTTCAGCTGTGCCTTGCCGTCGACCGGTGCTTCGTCGGTGCCCTCAGCGCTCAGCAGCTCGGCCCAGGAGGAGAAGACAGGCTTGCGCAGCAGCTGCTCGAGCCGCTTGCGCCCGGTGACGGAGCCCTTGGGGCGCACGACGGCGGTGACATGGGTGTCCGGCGTGGTCTCCAGCAGCGAGCGGAGCACTGCCTGGCCCAGGAAGCCGGTGACTCCGGTCAACAGGATCCGACGCCCTCCGCTGGTGGTGCCGCCGGAAGCGGTCTGAACGGCGGGGGCGGTGGTGTGGGTCATGGGATCCTCTGTGGACGGGTACGGCGGGGCGCGGGTTCCGGGGCCACACGGGTCGCGCGCGGGAGCCCTGCGGTGCTCCCACCAGGGAGCTTCTCCGCGCTGGTCAGGGCCTCGCTAGTGTATCGTAGCCGCCATGCATAGGGCCCTGATCACCGGCGGCACTGCAGGCATCGGGGCCGCGTTCGCCAGAGCGTTCGCGGGCCGGGGGACAGCTCTTGTGCTGGTCGCGCGGAACCCTGAGCGCCTGGAAGAGGCCGCCGCGCAGTTCCGTCGCGAGTACGGCGTCGAGGTCGAGACGATGGTCGCCGACCTCTCCGACCGCGACGCCCAGCAGCGCGTCGCCGACCGCCTCGAAGCGTCCGCCGATCCCGTGGACGTCTTCGTCAACAACGCCGGGTTCTCGGTGAGGGCTTCGCTGCTCGATGAGGACCTCTCGCAGCACGACCTCGGCTTCGAGGTGATGATCCGAGCGGTGCTCAAGCTGGGCGGCGCCGCCGGGCGGGGGATGAGCGCCCGGGGTCGGGGCTGGATCATCAACGTCGGTTCCGTCTCCGCACTGGTCACCCAGAACAACTACTCCGCCATCAAGGCGTGGGTGGGCAACTACTCGGAATCCCTCGGCGTCCAGCTCATCGGCACCGGCGTACAGGTCACGGCGCTGATGCCGGGCTGGGTGCGCACGGAGTTCCATACCCGCGCCGGGATCAAGGGCTCCTCGATCCCCGGTGTGCTCTGGCTCGAGGCCGACCGCCTGGTCGAGGACTGCCTGCGGGACGTCTCCCGCGGGAAGCCCGTCTCGATCCCCTCGAAGCGCTGGAAGGGGATCGCGGCGGTGCTGCGCATGACTCCGCGCGGTCTGGTGGCCCGGCTGAGCGCCCTGCTCAGCCATCGCCGGAAGCGGGAGAAGTGATCGCGTGACCTCTGAGGACACCCCGCAACCCACCGACCCGGCCGACGGCACACCTCCGGCCGACGGGACACCCCCAGGCGACGGCGCGGCTGCCGCCGAGGTCACGGGCCCCGGTGAAGGCTCGCTGTCCGCCGACGAGACCCGCCGCGCTGCAGCCACTGCGGAACCCGTCTCCTCGAAGGTGCGCGGGAGGCGGACGCTGAAGTCGCTGTCCGCGCGCTCCCGGGGGGAGGGCTGGGAGAGGCCCCAGGGCGATCTGGCCAAGTACCGCTCGCAGGCACGGGCCGCACTGCGCTTCGTGGCGCAGCGCGGGTTCTTCGGCGCGGTGGTCGGCTCGAACCTCACCACCTCGAAGGTGGTCCACCGCCGGGTGAAGACCGTGCGCGGTCCGTTCGTGCTGGTCGCGAACCATTCCAGCCACATCGACGCCCCGATGCTGGCGCGCGGCCTGCCCTGGGCGCAGGCACGCTTCCTGTCCACCGGAGTCGCGGCGGACTACTTCTTCAACGTCTGGTACCGCCGGCTCTTCGTGCGGATCATCTTCAACGCCTTCCCGATCGATCGCGGCGGCTCCCGCAAGCACTCCGGCACCTCCCGCAAGCTGCTCCGCGCGGGCGTGCCGATCCTGGTGTTCCCCGAGGGGACCCGCCAGCTGGACGGGAAGATGGCCGACTTCAAGCCCGGCGCCGCCGCACTCGCGATCGGGGTCGGCGTGCCCGTCGTCCCCGCCGCAATCATCGGAGCCCACGAGGCGATGCCCAAGGGGCGCAGCTGGCCGAAGCCGGGCCGCCCCCCGGTCGCCGTGGTCTTCGGTGAGCCGATGATCTCCCACGAGGACGAATCCGCGGTGGATTTCTCCGCCCGGATCCGGGCCCGGGTCAAGGACCTGTACGACGAGCATCACGACGAGGTTCTGGGCAGCGCTGTCCGGGACGAGGAGGAATCCGCATGAGCGACCGGCTGAGCGCACGCGAGGTCAAGCGGCATAAGTGGTGGGGCTGGGGTCTGAGCGATGTCACCTTCCGCTACGACAACAAGCCCGCCTTCGCCCCGCTGGCGAAGAACAAGATCGGGGTGGACCTGGCTGCCAAGAGCACCCCCGTCACGCCTGTCCTGTCGGACTTCGAGGTGCCCGCGAGCCGGCTGCCCGCGCCCGTGCGCTCACTGCTGACCAGCGTGGTCGGCGAGGAGAGCGTGCTCGAGGACGACGAGGTCCGGGTCGTGCATTCCTTCGGCCGCTCCCTGCCGGACCTGTTCCGCGTGCGGGCCGGCGACTTCGCCCGTCTGGTCGACGCGGTCGTCTACCCCGCCTCCGAGGAGGAGGTGGCCGCGCTGCTGAAGGTCGTGCTGGAGCAGGACCTGGTGCTGATCCCCTACGGCGGCGGGTCCAGCATCTCCGGCTCCGTCACGCCGGACATCTCCGAGCAGCGCCCCGTGATCTCCCTGAACCTCGGCCGGATGCGCGAGGTGCTCGAGATCGACGACACCGCGGGCCTGGCCCGGGTGGAGGCCGGTGCCTACGGCCCGGACCTGGAGGAGCAGCTGAACGCCGAGGGGTGGACCGTCGGCCACTTCCCCGACTCCTTCGCCTATTCGACGCTCGGCGGCTGGGCCGCGACCCGCTCCTCGGGCATGCAGTCCGACAAGTACGGGGACATCGAGGACATCGTGCGCGGCCTGCGCATGGTCCACCCCGACGGCGTCGCGGTGACCAAGCCGATCCCCGGCCGGGACTCGGGCCCCAGCGTGCACGAGATGATCCTGGGCAGCGAGGGCCGCCTCGGCGTCATCACCGAAGCCACCGTCCAGGTCCACCGCCTGGCCCCGGTGCGCCAGGTCATCGCCTACATGTACCCCGACTGGGAGCACGGCATCCGCGGCATGCACGCGATCGCCCGCTCGACCGACGTGAAGCCCACCTTCACCCGCCTCTCCGACGGACCCGAGACCGAGTTCAGCCTCTCCATGGTCAAGGAGCCCAGCTCCACGAAGGGGAAGGTCGCCGCGAAGGTGCAGGACGGCCTCTTCGCCTACCTCCGCTCCCAGGGCTGGGACACCACGAACGAGATGTCGATCTCCTACGTCTGCTTCGAGGGCTCGAAGGCGGCGGTGGAGCAGCAGAAGTCGATCGTCAAGAAGATCGTGTAGAGCAACGGGGGCATCACCCTCGGCGCGGGACCCGGCGCGATCTACGACCAGAAGAAGTTCGACACCCCCTACCTGCGTGACTTCCTGATGAACTACCAGGTCTTCGGGGACGTCTGCGACACCGGGGCGACCTGGTCGAACCTCAACGCGGTCCACGCGAAGGCCTACGAGGCGTTCTACTCGGTGCAGGAGGAGCAGGGCCTGCCGGGCTTCATGTTCTGCCACATGTCGCACAGCTACCACGCAGGGGCCTGCCTCTACTTCACCTTCGCCTTCCCCTACTCCTCCGACGAGCAGGCCCTCGAGCAGTACTACGCCGCCAAGAGCGCCGTGCAGCAGACCTTCATGGATCTGGGTTCGACGGTCTCGCACCACCACGCGGTGGGAACCGAGCATCAGCCGTGGATCACCGAGGACATCGGTGAGGTGGGGGTGCGCATGGTCAAGGGGCTGTTCGCCGACAACGACCCCGGCCGGAACCTGAACCCCGGCAAGGTCACCACCCCCTGACGGGAGCGCTGATGAACCAGCTCTGGGTGCTCCGCCACGGTGAGTCCACCGCGAACGTGGAGGGCTTGATCGTGTCGGTCCCCGGGCCGCGCGCGCTCACCGAGGTGGGGCTGACCGCGCGCGGTCGTGCCCAGGCCCGCGAGGCCGCCCGGGACGGCGCCGCGCGGGGCCTGGGACCGGAGACGCTGGTGATCTCGAGCGACTTCGCACGCGCTCTCCAGACGGCTGAGGAGTTCGCCGCCGGTCTCGGCGCCGCCGCGCCGCGGATCGATCAGCGCCTGCGTGAGCGCAGCTTCGGCGATCACGACGAGGGTCCAGCCGACGCCTATGAGCAGGTGTGGGGCATCGATCGCGATCGCGGCACCCATCAGGACGGGGTCGAGCAGGTCGCGGCGGTCGCTGCGCGCGTGCTCGCGGTGCTGCGCGAGGCTGACGAGCTCACCCCCGACGCGCCGGTGGTGCTGGTCGCCCACGGCGACGTGCTGCAGATCGCGCTCACGCTCGCAGCCGGGGCAGATCCCCATGACCACCGCGAGCAGTCGCATCTCGGCAATGCCGAGCTGCGACTGCTCGGGCCCGCGAGAGGCATGCCTGCCAGTGACGTGCCCGCCAGGGAGAAGAGCCGATCATGACCGTGCAGTTCCCCGGCGGAGCGGCGCTCACGGTGCGCGGCGACGTGCGCTCGGCACGCACTGCCCTCGACCAGTTCTTCCTCGGGCGCGGCTGGAGCGCTCAGGAGCGCAGTCCCGGTCGCATCGACTACGAGCGGGGCAGCCGACGCCGCAGCGTGCTCCTCGGCGCTTTCGCCGGTCGGAAGTTCCACCTCACCGCACCGATCGAGCTGCGAGAGGGCCCCGGCGTCACCGAGATCCGATACGTGTGGGGCGAGTCCGCCGGCCGTGCGCTCGGCGGAGCCTCCGGGCGGGCCCGCGCCTCCCGCGTGCACCTGGAGACGCTGACCGCTCTCGAGCAGCAGCTCGGGGCCGACGGACGGCTCGTGCAGGTGCGCAAGTTCTGACCGGCCCGTCGGTCGGCGCCGGGCTGAGGGTGGGCCGGGGCGAGGGTGCGTCGGACTGACAGTGCGCCGCGCCGGTGGCGCGCCGGGCCGATGGTGCTGAGTCCCGAAGGAGGCATCGGCCCGGCATGTCCGGGGCACAGTGCCCCTGTGACGGCCTCGGGGCAGGTCTGGCTGCCCCGAGAAGTGCAGGCCCCTTCGCCATTGAAGGAGCCTGTGTTCGACCATAGCCGTCCCGGATGAGAAACAGATCACATCCCGGTCACGGTTCCCGAGGCCAGCGGGCCGACCAGGCCTCCGCAGGCGCAGAGACACGGTTCCTCCGCAGCGGGTCCCGGGCGGTGCGGGCGCGCCTCTACGATGGTTCCAGCGTCTTCCGAGACGGCCCACGAACCCTCAGCGACAGGATGAAGAACCCCATGGCACTGCGCATCGCCGTCTTCGGTGAGAACCGGCACGAGAAGGTCGACCCCACGGTGCAGGAGATCTATCCCGACGGGATGCACACCGTGATCGCGGAGGCTCTGCGCTCCCTGCTCGCGGCCGACGGGATCGAGGCCGAGGTGCGGATCGCCCTGCTCGATGACATCGAGGAGTCCCTCTCCGAGGAGGCGCTCGCCGAGACCGACGTGCTCACCTGGTGGGGCCACATGGCGCACGAGGATGTGCCTGACGAGATCTCCGAGCGGGTGGTGCGCCGCGTCCACGAGGGCATGGGCCTGATCCCGTTGCACTCCGCTCACTACTCCAAGCCGTTCAAGGCGCTGATGGGCACCACCTGCAACCTGCTGTGGCGCAACGAGGGGGAGGAGGAACGGGTGTGGACCGTCAACGGCTCCCACCCGATCGCCCGCGGCGTCCCCCATCCGATCGTCATCCCCGCGCAGGAGATGTACGGCGAGATGTTCGACATCCCCGCCCCCGACGAGCTGGTCTTCGTCTCCTCCTTCGCCGGGGGAGAGGTGTTCCGCTCCGGTGCCGCCTTCCGCCGCGGCAAGGGGAAGGTCTTCTACTTCAGCCCCGGCGACCAGGAGTATCCGGTCTACCACCAGGCAGAGATCCAGCGCGTGCTCGCCAACGCCGTGGTCTGGGCCCGCCCCGAGGAGCGCGAGGCGGCACCGGTGAAGATCGCGAACGCCCCGCGCGACTGGTTCCGCGGCGGTGAGGTCCCGCGTGTCATCTGAGCGCTCCGCCCGCACGCTGACCGACACCTCCGGCGCCCCGGCGCCCGCCGTCGAGCGCACCGGCTTCCCACTCCTGCCTGCGGACCGTCCCGCCCGCGTGGTGGTCGTCGGCGCCGGCGGGATGGGCAGCTGGTGGGCGCGGGAGATCGTCGCCAGCGGGGTCGCCGAGCTGGTGGGCGTCGCCGATCTGGTCGAGGGCGCGCCGCAGCGGGTGATCGAGCAGTCCGGGGTCGCCGACCCCGCGAGCGTCGCCACCGGGGCCGACGGCGTCGACCTCGCCCTCGAGGTCGGTGCCGACCTGCTGGTGAACCCGACCGTGCCGCTCGCGCACCACCCGGTGACCGTGAAGGCGCTGCACGCCGGGATCCCGGTCCTCGGCGAGAAGCCCGTCACCGAGACCCTCTCCGAGGCGCTGAGCCTGGTCGCGCACACCGAGCTGACCGGGGTGCCGTTCATGGTCTCCCAGTCCCGGCGGTTCTTCCGCCAGGTGCGGCAGCTGCGCAGCTTCGTCGCTGCTCATGGGCCGACGGTGATGACCAGCGCGTTCTTCTCGCTGTTCGTCGAGCACGACGGGTTCCGACGCACCCAGCACCATCCGCTGCTGCGGGACATGGGCATCCACGCCTTCGACACGGCCCGCTACATCACCGGTGCCGATCCGGTGGCGGTCACGGCGCGCGGTGCCCGGCCCGACTGGAGCGTCTACTCGCACGACGCGACGGTGAGCGCGACCTTCGAGATGACCGATGGATCCCTCTTCGCCTATCACGGCACCTGGAACGCCCGGGGCCTGCCGACCTGGTGGAACAGCGAGTGGCGGATCGCCGCCCAGCACGGCTCCGCCACCTGGGACGGCACCGGAGCTCCGGTGCTGGGCACCGAGGACGAGGAGACCACCGCCCGCCTGCAGGCGGAGGTCGCAGCGGAGGACGCCCCGGAGCCGGACCAGATCGCAGCGTCGCTCGTGGAGTTCGTCAGCGCCCTGCGCGAGGGTCGCACCCCGATGTGCGAGGTGCGCGAGAACCTGCTGAGCTTCGCGATGGTCGAGGCCGCGGTGGCCTCCGTGGAGAGCGGACAGCGAGTCGAGATCGACGTGCTGCTCGAACAGGCGCGCGTCGAGGCGATCACGGCGGAGACGGATCCCGCGGCCCGGGAGCTGATGCAGTCCTGGACCTCCGTGCGCGAGGTGCTCAGCGCATGAGCATCACCTTCGCGCGTCTGGACCCCGTCGGCGCAGATCATGACGCCCTCGTCGATTTCATGACGCGGAACGAGTTCCCGTTCCATGTGCGCACCCGCCCGCGGGCCGCCGATATCGAGGGCCTGATCAGCAAAGGCGCCTACCGGGATGAGGACAACGACTCGTTCTGGATCGATCACGGAGAGCTGGGACGCATCGGCTTCCTGCGCCTGGAGGATCTGAGCGACGAAGACCCGCTGTTCGACCTCCGCCTGGACACCCCGTTCCGCGGACGCGGCCTCGGCCTCCAGATCCTGCGCGCCGTGGCCGACCACGTCTTCCGCACCATGCCGAGCGTGAATCGCTTCGAGGGGCAGACCCGCGAGGACAACATCGCGATGCGCAAGACCTTCCACCGCGGCGGCTGGGTCAAGGAGGCGCACTACCGGGAGGGCTGGCCGGTGGATGGCGGGACGCCGCTCGCCTCGGTCGCCTACAGCATCCTGCGACGCGACTGGGAGACCGGGGAGACGACCACGTTCGTCTGGGACGACCTGGTCCTCTGAACGGCCGTGACGGGCGGCTGCCCGGTCAGTGCCTCGTCGGCCGCCCTGTGCCCGACTGCCCCGTGCCCGACTGCCCCGTGCCCGACTGCCCCGTGCCCGACTGATCGGCATCCGGATGATCGGTGCGCGACTGATCGGCACCCGACTGACCGACGCCCGCCGTGACCCGCACCCCGGCACGGTCCAGGTGGGGCAGCGCCTGGTGCAGCTGCCGCTCGATCGCGTCCGCGAGCAGCCGTGAGCGGCCGACGCTGAGGGTCGGGTCGACCTCCACGGTGACCTCCGCCTCGAGGCGATGCCCGATCCAGCGGGCCCGGGCGTCGCGCACATTGAGCACGCCGGGGACCGCGGCGGCTGCCTCGATCCGGTCCAAGGTGCCGGGCTCGACGCCGTCCATCAGGCGGTGGATCACGGTGCGCATCGAGCTGATCAGCACCAGCACCACCATCACAGAGATGACCAGGCCGATGATGGGGTCGATCCAGGCGAGCCCCAGCCAGGCTCCGATCACGCCGATCACGACTGCCAGTGAGGTGAGCGCATCAGTGCGTGCGTGCTGTCCCTCGGCGATGAGCGCGGCCGACCCGATCTTCCGGCCGGCACGGATCCGGTATCTCGCGACCAGCTCGTTCCCGGCCGCACCGATCAGGGCGGCGGCGAGCACCCACCCCAGATGGGTCATATCCCGAGAGGAGGTGAGCGCCCGTACTGACTCCCACACGATCAGGCCCGCTGACAGCGCGATCACCGCTCCGATCAGGAGCCCCACCAGGTCCTCAGCGCGCCGGAAGCCGTAGCTGTAGCGACGGGTGGGGGCGCGCAGTCCCAGGCGGAACGCGATGATCAGCGGGATCGTGGTGGCGAGATGGCCGAGGTTGTGGAGGGTGTCGGCGAGCAGGGCAACCGAGCCGCTGAGGGCGACGATGGCGATCTGCAGCAGTGCGGTCGCCCCCATGCCGGCGAGGCTCACCCAGGCCGCTCGGATGCCGATCGCGCTGGATTCCTCGGCGGTGCGGATCGCCTCGCCGTGATCGTGGCTGTGCGGGGTCAGGGCGTGGCGCAGGCGCGACCAGATCCCGGCACCGTCGTGGTGGCCGTGTTCATCGCCGTGCCCGTGGCCGTGGCCATCATCGTGGTCGTGGTCGTGGTCGTGGTCGTGGTCGTGGTCGTGGTCGTGCCTGTGCTCGTGCCCGTGCTCGTGGCCATCATCGTGCGGGTGCGGGTGCGGGTGCGGGTGCGGGTGCGGGTGCGGGTGGTCATGCTGCGGCGCGGGATGAGGGCCGTGCGAGTGATCAGGTGCGGGGAGTGGGGACACGACATCAATCTATCTGCGTAGACATGCGGATAGCAAGATCTGCGTACGATGGCGGAATGCATCCCGCGCCCGTCCATCTGGTCCCTGACGACGAGCATGCCCAGGTCGCCGCCGACACCTTCCGGATGCTCGCCGACCCCACCCGGGTGAAGATCCTCTGGGCGCTCTTCCAGCAGGAGCGCAGTGTGAACGCGCTCGCGGAGGCGATCGGTGCGGCGCCCGCCGCGGTGAGTCAGCATCTGTCCAAGCTGCGACTGGCCGGCCTGGTGCAGAGCCGCAAGGAGGGCACCTTCGCCTTCTATCGCGCCTCGGACTCTCATGTGCGCCGGCTGCTCACGGAGACGCTCTCGCACGCCGAGCACGTCACCGGAGCGGCGGCAGGGGATGACCCTCACGGATACTGAGGGGCTGCTGAGCAGTGACCTCCGGCGGAGTGGCGGGCCACCGCCGCCCGGTGATCCGCGCGCGGCGAGCATGAGTGCGCGGCGGACACGAAGAAGCCCCTCACCGCACCTTTCGGTGCCGCGAGGGGCTCTTTTCACAGTGCGCCCGGAGGTGTCTGGGTTCAGCGCATCGTTGACGCCCGCTGCCCATCGGCCCCCGAGGCCGTTCACCGCAGGGATTCGATGATCCTGTCGAAGTCCTCCTCGCCGTGGCCGGCGTCGATCTGGTCGCGCACGAGTCGCTGCACCAGCGCTGTCGGGGCAGGGGCGATGCCCTGTTCGAGGCTGGCTCGCTCGATCGTGCCCAGCAGCGTCGTGGTCCATTCCAGGCTCTGAAGAGGCCGGCTGTAGTCGCGCTCGTCGAGATGTTCGGTGGAATGCCCCAGGAGCTCGGTCATGGCCGCCAGGAACGGCGCGGCGCGCCGGGCGTAGGTGCCCGCCGGGATCGAGGCCGATTGCAGCATGGCGACGCCGTGCAGGAAGCCGGCGAACATGGAGTACATCCCCGAGAGCATGGCCAGGTCCCACAGGGAGGCGAGCCCTGCGTCAGCGCCCTCAAAGGTGCTGGTGGCCCAGGACTCCAGAATGCTCCGATGTGCCTCGAAGGCGTCAGAGGAGCCGCTGTAGAGGATGACGGAGTCCGGGGAGCCGATCATGGAGGGAGCAGCCATGATGGCGCCGTCCAGATACCTCGCACCGTGTGCGGCCGCCCAGGTGGCGGTTCGCGGGCCTCCTCCGGCGTCGTGGTGGTCAGGTTGATCAGCGTGCGGCCGGTCAGGGCGGCTGCTGCGGTGTCGAGGACGTGGTGGACGGAGGCATGGTCGTACAGGCACACAACGGTCAGGTCCGTGGTGGTCAGTGCCTCTTCGACGGTGGCGGCCTCCACGGCGCCTCGTCGGGTGAGTGCCCCGGCGCGACTCGGGGTGCGGTTCCAGACGGTGAGCGGGTGTCCGGTATCGAGTGCGGTAGTGGCCAGCGCGTGGCCCATCGCGCCGAGGTCGAGCAGGGTGAGAGAAGGAGTCGACATGACTCCCATGCTCCGGAGCGCCCTGGACTTCGGGAAGTACCCACTATTTACTGGGGTACTCACTCATCGGTACGTGTCGTGGAGAGGGTGCTCATGCCTGCAGCGTCATCGAGGAGGCCACGTCGTGGACCGTACATCTGCGGCATCGATGCGGCGATGGACGTGGTCAGCGGCAAACGGAAGGGCCTGATCCTGTGGGAGCTGGACGCCCACGAGGTGCGAAGGTTCGCTCAACTGCGTCGCGGACTGGCCGGGGTGAGCGAGAAGATGCTGACCCAGCATCTGCGGGAGATGGAGGAGGACGGGCTGCTCCACCGCGAGGTGTACGCGGAGGTCCCACCCCGCGTCGAGTACTCGCTGACCGATGACGGTCGTGACCTCAACGCCGCGCTCGGCGCGCTGGGGGAGTGGGGGCTGGGCCGGATCGACAGGGAGTCGCTGCAGACCCACGCGCCAGCGGCGACCGACTCCTGACAGCGACTCCTGACAGCGCCGAGTGCACGAGCCTCACGAAGAAGCCCCTCACCACACCTTTCGGTGCCATGAGGGGCTTCGTTCTGCGGTGCGCCCGGAGGGATTCGAACCCCCAACCTTCTGATCCGTAGTCAGATGCTCTATCCGTTAAGCTACGGGCGCTTGTCGGACCAAACCGACCTGACAAACTCTAGCGCGCCCTGCAGATCGGCGCCAATCCGGAGGCCATGACCCTGCTCACACGGCCTCCGGACCGCTCACCGGCGAGAGCTCACCAGCTCGGATTCTGCGGAGGCTGCTGCCCCTTACCGGGCTGCTGGCCCCACTGCTGACCGCCCTGCTGACCACCCTGCCGCGGAGCCGGCGGAGGGGATGCTTGGCCCCACTGCTGACCGCCCTGCTGACCGCCGGGCTGCGGCGGTGCGGGCGGAGGGGATGCTTGGCCCCACTGCTGGCCGCCCTGCTGACCGCCCTGCTGACCGCCGGGCTGCGGCGGTGCGGGCGGCGGGGATGCTTGGCCCCACTGCTGGCCGTCAGGCTGACCGCCCTGCTGGCCACCCGGCTGCTGCCCCCACTGCTGACCGCCTTGCGGCGCCGCAGGGGGCATGGTGCCGGCCGCTGCGCCCGAGGGGGCTGCTCCGTAGCCGACGGGCATGCCGGAGCCGCCGGAGCCGCCGCCCTTGTTCCTGCGCGCACGGATCACGAAGAAGGCGATCGCCGCCAGCAGCAGCAGGAGGAAGAACCCGAGCACGAGCACCACGATCACGACGATCACCCAGGGGAACCCGCTGGCGTCGGCGCGGATGTCGATCCCCGCCGCCAGCTCGTTCAGATCGGTGAAGGTCACGGAGTTGCCGTCGACCTGGCCACCCTGAGACTCAAGGATCTTGCCGGGGAAGGTGAAGGTCATCCGGAAGTCGATCTCGAAGCCCTCCATCTCGGGGGAGTTCAGGTCCTGCCCCACGCTCTCGCTGCCATCGATCACCAGGTGGTACTCGCCGTCGGCCTCAGTGAGGGAGAAGCCGCCCCCGAAGTTCTCACTGGTCATGGTGCCCGTGATGCGGCACCCGAGCTGACCGTTCTCCTCGTAGGGCTCGGCGCTGGGCGCCGTCTCCCCGGCCACGGTGTATCTGTCCTCGAAAGTCGTGCAGAACTCGTCGGCGGAGCTGTAGAGGCCCTCGGCGAACTCCTCATCCATCGCGAAGTCGTAGTTGACGTTGATCGTGTCGACGTCCTGGATGTCGAAGTCTGCGTGGAACTTCCCGCACCCGGCGAGCACCATGAGGAATGGCAGGAGGAGGACGGCGACGATCTTGCGCCGTATCGAGATGCTGCTGGACATGGGGCCCCCATCGGGTGGTTCGCTGGAACCGCGCACGGCGTCGGTGGCTGTGCACGTTGCGCTCAGGGTACCCGGGCAGGGGCGTCTGCGCGGTGGGGAGAACTCCCCATCGCGCTGGTCATCCGGTGACTACTTCCAGAACATCAGCATGCCGCCGCCCACCATCAGCACGCCGAAGCCCACCGCGAGGTTCCAGTCGCCGATCGGCAGGGGGAGCTGACCTGAGGAGATGTAATAGGTGACCAGGTAGAGCAGGCCCAGGATCAAGAACACCACAGCGGTGGGAGCGAGCCAGGCGGGGTTCTGCGTCGCCACGGCGACCCGGCGACCGGTGGTGCGCGAGCTCTCCGCAGCAGCGGCCTTCTTCACCGACGTGGCACGGGTGGAGTCCTTGGCCTTCTCAGTGACCTCGCCGCCCTTGGCCTTGACCGGGTCCTTGCCGCCGGAGCGCTTCGCTCCCTTCGAGACCGGATCCTTCGCAGAGCGACGTGCGGGTGCCGCGTCCTTCGCATTTTTCGCCGCGGACGTCTTGGAGTCCTTCGTCGCCGTCGAGCCCTGAGCGGGCGAGCCGCTCGACGAAGCGCCCTTCGCCGTGGTGTCCTTGGTCGCAGAGCCCGTCGCGCTCGTCTCGGTCGCGTCGTCGGCGCTGGTTGCCGCGAGATCCTCCGCGGTGATCGCGGGTGACGTCGACGCGGCCTCGGCCTTCGCGTTCGATGTCGTCCGAGCGGACGACTTCTTCCTGCTCCTGGCCATGTGACGGTGCTCCCTCGAGGCGGCGATGATCGCGGGCGTGCCGCGCCGGTCCACAGGTGCGGACCTTGGCCTAGGGTAATGCTCGTCGAGCGAGGGTGCGAAGTGAGGAGGGGCGATGGATGCAGAGGGTGTGAACCCGGCTTCTGAGCAACCCTCCGAGCAACCCTCTGAGCGACCCTCCGGGCAGCCCCCTGAGCAGCCGTCCGAGCGACCCTCCGCGCGCCCCGTGGGCGGCTCTCGTGGCCGCGTCGGCGTGGCAGTGGTGATGGTGCTGTGCGGGGTGCTGTTCGCCACCACCGCCCGACTCTCCGGCGGCGGGTCCATCCGTGACGAGAGCAGCGACGTGGTCGGGGTGCTCCAGGAGCGTGGCCGCGATATCGAGCAGCTCACGCAGGAGACATCCGAGAAGCGGGCCGAGGTCGAACAGCTGCGCGGCCGCAGCGCCGGCGCGGAGACCGTCGAGCGCACAGCGCAGATGGCTGATGCCGTCGGCCTCAGCGAAGTCAGCGGCCCGGGGCTCCAGATCACCCTCACGGACGCCCCGAGCGGCGCGCTGGGCGCGATCCCCGGCACCGAACCCAACGACCTCGTGGTCCATCAGCAGGATCTCGAGTCCTACATCAACGCCCTCTGGGCAGGCGGGGCCGAGGCGATGATGCTGCAGGACCAGCGGGTGATCAACGGCAGCGCCTTCCGCTGCGCCGGCAACACGCTCCTGCTCGAGGGCCGGGTGTATTCGCCGCCCTTCGTGATCACCGTGATCGGCCCGGTGGACGAGATGACCACCACGCTCGAGCAGGCCCCCGGCGTCCAGGTGTACCGCGAGTGGGTGGAGCATGTGGGCCTGGGAGAGAAGGTCGAGGACCTCGAGACCACCACCCTGCCCGCCTTCCAGGGCTCCCTCACCGTCGACGCGCAGGTGATCCGATGACCCCCTCCCACCGACGACGCCGCGGCGGAGGCCTCGTGGGCGTCGTCGGCGAGCTCCTGCTCACGGTCGGTGTGCTGCTGCTGCTGTTCCTGGTCTGGCAGCTGTGGTGGACGGACGTGGTCGCCGATCGCGAGCAGGCCGGCATCATCGACGGTCTCGAGCAGGAGTGGGGCGAGGTCGACTCCGAGCAGATCGCGCCCCGGCAGGACGGCCCCCCACCGGTGCCCGAGACGCCCGCCGACACCATGGTCTGGGGCAAGATGCACGTGCCCGCCTTCGACCGTCCGGCCTTCCCGCTCGCCGAGGGCGTGAGCCTCGAGCAGGTGCTGAACGTCAAGGGCGCCGGGCACTATCCGGAGACCGCCCTACCGGGCGAGGTGGGCAACTTCTCGGTGGCCGGCCACCGCAACACCTACGGCCGAGTCTTCGAGGACATCGCCCGGCTCGAGCCCGGGAACGCCATCGTCGTCGAGACGGCCGACGCCTTCTACGTGTACGAGGTGACCGAGTCGCTGATCGTGCAGCCACAGGACACCGAGGTGATCGCGCCAGCCCCCGGACAGCCCGGGGTCGAGCCCACACAGCAGATGCTCACGCTGACCGCCTGCCACCCGATGTACTCCGCACGGGAGCGGTACATCGTCCACGCCGAGTTCGCGTACTGGACCGACCGGGCCGACGGGATCCCCGAGGCCCTCGCGACCGCGGCGGGGGGAGCCGACGGCGGAGCGTCCGACGCTGGAGCATCCGGCATCGGGGCGTCCGACCGCGGTGCAGCGCCCGACGGTGGGGCAGTGCCCGGCAGTGGAGCAGTCCCCGGCGGCGTGCCCGCGACGACTGAGGAGGAGAGCTGATGTACGGCTGGTTGTTCCGTCACCTGCCCGGACCGCTGTGGGCGAGGATCCTGCTCACCGTCGTACTGCTGGCGGCGCTCATCGCCGTGCTGTTCGGCTGGGTGTTCCCCGCGATCGCGCCCTCTCTGCCCTTCAACGACGGGCTGGTCGGCGCGCAGCAGCCCGGCGGGGACGGCGCGGCACCGCCCACGGCCTGAGTCGCGCTCCGAGCTCCGGCGCCGCCGGGCTGGGACGAGACCAGCTCAGCCCGCGGTCATCAGGGGCTCGAGGCCCGCGGAGCGCTCGACGGCGTCGATCCCGTCGCACAGCTCGAGGAAGCGGGCGAGCATCAGGTGCCCGTTCTCGGTGAGCACCGACTCCGGATGGAACTGCACCCCATGCAGGGGCAGCTCCCGGTGGGCCAGGCCCATCACCATGCCGTCGGCCGTGCGGGCCGTCACCTCGAGCTCGGCAGGGATCGTCTCCGGCACCACGGTGAGGGAGTGATAGCGGGTCGCGGTCATCGGCGAGGGGACCCCGGCGAAGACGCTGGTGCCCTGATGGGTGAGCTCGCTGGTGCGTCCGTGCATGAGCTGCGGGGCGTGGCCCACGGTGGCGCCGAAGTACTGCCCGAGCGCCTGATGGCCCAGGCACACACCGAGCATCGGCACCGACTGTGCGGCGCAGGCGCCGATCACGTCGAGCGAACGCCCGGCGGTGCTCGGAGTGCCGGGACCGGGGGAGATGAGCACCCCGTCGAAGCCTGCGAAGTCCGGGGCGCCGTCGGCGGTCAGCGGCACCTCGTCATTGCGCACCACGACCGTCTCGGCGTCCATCTGCTCGAGGTAGCCCACGATGGTGTAGACGAAGCTGTCGTAATTGTCGACCACCAGGATCCGGGCGGGGCGGTGCGTGCTGCCGGCGGCCGCCACGGGGGCTGCTGCCCTCTCGTCAGTTGTTCCCATTGCCGTTGCCCTTCCCGTTGCCGGCACCGCGACCGCTGTTGCCCTGTGCGCTGTCATCCCCGGCACCGGGATCTTCGGTGGGCTCGTCCGAGGGTGTCGTGCTCGGGGTCTCCGAGGGTTCCTCGGTGGGTGCTTCCGTCGGCGGTGGCGTGGTCGGATCCGGGGTCGGCTCGGGTCCCGAGGAGACGACGACCTTGATCGTTGCCCCGCGGTCGGCCTGCTCGTTCGCGCCGGGCTCGGTGCGGATCACCTGACCCTCCGTCACGGTCGCGGAGAACTCGGTGGTCGGATCGATGCCGAAGCCGGCCTCGGCGAGAGTCTGCTGCGCGGAGGCGAGGGTGTGCCCGTTCACGTTCGGGACGGTCACCGGTCCGGGCGCCGCCGCGATCACGAGGGCCACGCTCGAGCCGTAGGGCACCAGGCCGCCGTCTGCGGCGGGGGTCTGGGAGAGCACGGTGCCGGGTTCCTGCTCCGCGTCCTCCCGCTCCGAGGGCTCGGGCACCACGAAGCCGCGAGACTCGAGGGTCTCCGTGGCCTTCTCGATCTGCGTGAGCTCGACGTCGGGCATCTCGACGTTGCCGGAGGCGAAGCGCACCTCCACGGCCGAGCCCTTCTCGACGGTGGCGCCGCTCTGGGGGGTGGTGCTGGAGACGGTGCCCTGCTCCTGCGGGACGTCCTCCGTCTCGCCTTCGGTCATCGTCAGGCCCGCGCCCTCGAGCGCCTCCTTGGCCGCAGCTCGGGTCATGTTCTTGAGCCCGTCGGGCACCTGCACCGACTCGGGCCCGGCGGAGACCGTCACCGCGATCGTCGCACCGACCTCGACCTCGTCGCCCTCGGCCGGGGTGGACTCGATGACCAGCCCCGCCTCGACGTCCTGCGACTCCACCTGGGTGAATTCGGCCTTGAGCCCGGCATCGCGCAGGATGGTGCTGGCAGATTCATCGGTCTCACCGACCACCTGGGGGACCGTGACCAGCTCCGGACCGCGTTCTCCGAAGGGGTCGAACACCGCGATCGCGGTGGCGGCCAGCGCCAGCACGGCCACGATCACCAGGATGATCAGCCACCAGGGCTTCTTGCGATCCTCCGGCTCCTGGACCGCGTCGGCCGTGCGGAGCGCGAGCGGGCCGGTGGCGGGGCTCGGGGCGGAACCACCGCTCCAGTTCTGGGCTTGCATCGCGGCCGTGGCGCCGATCCCGGCAGCCCCCGCTCCGGCGGCGCCGAACGCTGCGCCGGCGCCGGTGATCGCGGGCAGCGCCTCGGTGGCGTCGTCCAGGGGGCTCAGCACGGTGGTGGCCTCGGCATCGCTGCTGCGCGGCACCGCGCCGCCGACCAGGGTCGGGGCCCGGCCCGCGACCACGGTGGCGATGTCACGGGAGAAGGCGACCGCGCTGGGGTAGCGCTCCTCGCGGTCCTTGGCCAGGCCCGTGAGGATCACCGCGTCCAGTGCGGGCGTGATCGCCGGGTTGTAGGCCGACGGGGCCAGCGGCTCCTCGCGCACGTGCTGGTAGGCGATCGAGACCGGGGTGTCGCCGGTGAAGGGCGGGCGCCCGGTGAGCATCTCGAACATCACGCAGGCGGCGGAGTAGATGTCGGAGCGGGCATCGACCAGCTGGCCGCGCGCCTGCTCGGGGGAGAGGTACTGGGCGGTGCCCATCACCGCCTGGGTCGCGGTCATCGCGCTGGTCGCATCCGCGATCGCGCGCGCGATCCCGAAGTCCATGACCTTCACCGCGCCGGCCTCGTTGATCATGATGTTGCCGGGCTTGATGTCGCGATGCACGATCCCGGCCCGGTGCGAGTACTCCAGCGCGCTCAGCAGCGCGGCCATGATTTCGCCGGCCTGGTGGGCATCCATCGGATGCTCGGGCTTGATGTGCTCGCGCAGGGTATCGCCGTGCACGTACTCCATCACGATGTACGGGATGGTGACGTCCGCCCCGGTGATGGTGGTCTGCTGCTCTTCGCCGGTGTCATAGACAGCGACGATCGAGGGATGGTTCAGGGACGCGGCGCTGTGGGCCTCCCGCCGGAACCTCTCCTGGAAGTTCGCGTCACGGGCCAGGTCCGAGCGCAGCACCTTGACGGCCACCGTGCGGTGCAGGCGGGTGTCCTCTGCGATGAACACCTCGGCCATGCCCCCGGTTCCGAGGATCTTGCCCAGGCGGTACCTGCCGCCCAGGACCACGTTTTCTTCGCTCACTCCACACCCGTCCTCGTGCCGTGGTCGACACCGACCGATTCGACCATCGTAGTTGTTGACGCGGTGTCACCTTCCCCGAGGTGAGCCATCTCCACGCCGGCCATCGCCGCCCAGGTCCCCGTCCCTGCTCCGGCCCCGGTGTCTGCGGCGGTGAAGGGGAGCATGCCCAGCCCGCCCAGCACGGCAGCGATGATCGCGACGATCACCAGGAGCAGCAGCACGAGTCCGGGCAAGGACATGCCGGCGAACTTCCGGCCGGTGGTGGAGGTGCCGTGGACCGTCCGGGAGGAGGCTGCGGTGTCCACATCGTCGAAGGCGCCGACCCCGAAGGCCCGGTCCGTGCCGTGGGTCCCCGGGCCTGCGGCGTCCGCTGGCGGGGAGGAGCGCTCGGTCGCTGCCTGCGCCTGCGCCGAGCGGGGAGCGGGCGCGGGTGACGCCGCGGAGCGGGCTGATGCCGCGGACCGCCGCGGGGCGGGGCCGGCCGAGGCCGCGGACAGCGCGGAGGGGCCCGACGCGGCGGAGCGGTGACGGATGCCCCGGCGACCGGAGAGCGGCAGCGGCATCGCGGCGGTACGGGTGCCGGTGGGCGAGGTCCCGTGGCGGGGACCGTCGGCAGACGGCGAGCCCGTGGACGGCGAGTTCGCGGAGGGCGAGCCCGCAGCGGGCGAGCTCGCAGAGCTGTCGCGGCCGGTGCTGCTGCGGGGACGGACGCGGTTCTCCCCGGTCCAGTCATGGTCCTCGACCCGGGTCACCGGGATCGCGCCGGTGGAGAAGCGCGGCTCGACGCCGCGCTGGATCGCCTCGAGGATCCGCGCCACCGCCGCCGCCGAGCGGGGACGGTTCGCGGGGGCCTTGGCCAGCATCATCATCACCAGGCGGCGCAGATCTGCGGAGATCGCCGCGGGCAGCTCCGGCGGCTGCTGCTTGACCTGTGCCATCGCGATCTCGACCTGGCTGGATCCGGTGAAGGGACGATGTCCCACGAGCATCTCGTAGCCCACGATGCCCAGCGCATAGATGTCCGAGAGCGAGGTGGCCTGCTTGCCCATCGCCTGCTCGGGGGAGAGGTACTGGGCGGTGCCCATCACCAGCCCGGTCTTCGTCAGCCGCGCCTGGTCCTTGCTGCGGGCGATGCCGAAGTCGGTGATCTTCATGGACCAGTCGTTCTTCTCGTCGACCAGCACGTTCTCGGGCTTCACATCGCGGTGCACGACGCCCTTGGAGTGGGCGGCGTCCAGTGCCCGGGCGAGCTCGATGAGCAGGGTGAGGACCCGCTTCTCCGGCAGCCCGCCGGGATTCTCCTCGATGAGGTCCGACAGCGGTCTGCCGGGGCACAGCTCCATCACGATGTAGGCGCGGCCGTCGAGCTCGCCGTAGTCGTAGAGCGCGGCGATGCCGTCATGCGAGAGCGCGGCGGTGTGGCGGGCCTCGGCACGGAACCGCTTGAGGAAGCCCTCGTCCCCCGCGTACTCCTCGCGCAGGACCTTGATCGCGACCTCGCGGTCGAGCTCCTGGTCGCGTCCCTTCCAGACCTGTCCCATCCCGCCGGTGGCGATCAGCGATGTCAGTTCGTAGCGCCCTTCGAGCACGAGCCCTGGGTTGGTCCTCATGGCTGGATCACCGCTTCCATCACGTTCTTGGCGATCGGCGCCGCTGTGCGCGAGCCGTATCCGCCCTCCTCGACCAGGACCGCCACTGCGATCTTCTGGTCGCCCTGCTGGCCATATCCCACGTACCAGGAATGGGGGGCACGATCCTCGCCCCATTCCGCGGTGCCGGTCTTCCCGCCCACCTCGACGCCGTCGATCGCGGCGGCCGAGCCGGTGCCGTCCTCGACCACCCCCACCATCATCTGCCGCATCTGCGCGGCATTGGCGGCGGTCAGCGGCTGGCCCAGCTCCTTCGGGCTGAGCTCGGCGACGGTGGAGAGGTCGCCCGTGCGCACCGCCTGCACCAGCTGCGGCTCCATCACCACGCCGTCGTTCGCGAAGGCCCCGGCGACCATCGCCATCTGCAGCGGCGTCACCCGGGTCTCGTACTGCCCGATCGAGGTGGTGGCCAGCTGCGCCGCGTCGAGCTCTTCCCCGATCGTCGACGGGGTGACCGACAGCGGGATCTCGAGCCGCTGCCCGAAGCCGAAGTCCGCGGCGGTCTCGCGCAGCTGGTCCTCGCCGACCTCCTGCCCGAGCAGGGCGAAGGAGGTGTTGCAGGACTGGCGCAGCGCGTCGGCCAGGGTGGAGACGTCGTCCGGGCCGCACGGCTCGGTGCCCCCGGACGCGCGGTTGTTCATCACCGCCGAGGAGTTCGGCAGCTGGTAGGTGCCGGGGCCGGGGATCTCGGTCTCGGCCGTGTACTGACCGGACTCGAGCGCAGCAGAGGCCACGACCAGCTTGAACGCGGAGCCCGGCGGGTAGAGGTCGCCGCCGATGGCGCGGTTGGTCAGCGGCCGCTCAGGGTCGTCGTTCAGCTCGGTCCAGGCGCGGCTCACCGCAGCGGTGTCATGCGAGGCGAGCAGGTTGGGGTCGAAGCTGGGCGCGGAGACCATCGCGAGCACCGCGCCGGTCTCCGGATCCAGCGCCACCACCGCGCCGCGGCGCCCGTCCAGGGCGTTCCAGGCGGCTACCTGGGCTGCGCTGTCGAGGGTGAGCTCGACGCTCGCGCCCTGCCCCTGCTCCCCCGAGAGGATCGCGGAGATGCGATGGTAGAACAGCGCGTCGGCCTCTCCGGAGAGGGTGTCGTTCAGGGAGCGCTCGATGCCCGTGAAGCCGTAGACCACGGAGTAGTAGCCGGTCACCGGGGCATAGATCTCGGCGGGGTCGTAGCTGCGGAGGTAGCCGTAGGTGTCCCCGGACTCGCGGGAGCTCGCGATCGCGTTCCCGTCCACCACGATCGGGCCGCGATGCCGCCCGTACTCGTTGTACAGGGTGCGGTCGTTCTGACCGTGAGCATTCAGCCGTCCCTGGGCGACCACCTGGAAGTAAGTGGTGGAGGTGAACAGGAGGATGAACAGCACCCCGGTCACCAGCCAGACGTGGCGCAGCGGCTTGTTCATGCGCCCACCTCCTGACCCGCACGCGGCGGTGCGGGCGCGGTGGAGCCCGAGATCTGCCGGGCGGCGGGCCGACGAGCGGCATCGGACAGCCGCACCAGGATCCCGGCGATGATCCAGTTGCACACCAGCGAGCTGCCACCGGCGGCGAGGAAGGGCAGGGTCAGGCCGGTCAGCGGGATCACCCGGGTGACACCGCCGACGACCACGAACACCTGCAGGGCCATCACGAAGCCGAGACCGCCGGCCAGCAGGGTGCCGAAGCCGTCGGAGATGCCGACGGCGGCGCGGATCGCGCGCTGCACCAGCAGCAGGTAGAGCAGCAGCAGGGCGAAGGCCCCGACCATGCCGAGCTCCTCCGCGAAGGAGGCGAAGATGAAGTCGGACTCCGCATGGGGCACCACGTCGGGCCGCCCCTCGCCGAGGCCGGCGCCGGTGATCCCGCCGTTGGCGAGGCCGAACAGGCCCTGGCTGATCTGCTCGCAGGAGGCGTAGTTCGCGCTCGAGAGCGGATCCAGCCAGCAGGTGATGCGGGTGCGCACATGACCCATCTGGGTGGCGGCGAAGACCGCGGGGGGCAGGAACATCACCGCCCCGATCACCAGCCAGCTGAGCCTGTCCGTGGCCACGTAGAGCATCACCACGAACAGGCCGAAGAACATCAGCGAGGTGCCCAGGTCGGTCTGGAACACCAGCACCGCCATCGCGAAGCCCCAAGCCACCAGGATCGGGCCGAAGTCCGACCAGCGGGGGAGCTGGATGCCCAGCACCTTCGGCCCCGCGAGCGCAAGGGTGTCGCGCCGGGAGACCAGGTAGCCGGCGAAGAAGATGGCGAAGGCGATCTTGGCGAGCTCTGCGGGCTGGAAGCTGTAGCCCGCGATGGAGATCCAGATCTTCGAGCCGTTGCGGGCAGAGCCGATCACCGGGGCCAGCGGCAGCAGCAGCAGCACCGCGCCGACCACGGCGCTGATCCAGGTGTAGCGGCGCAGGCGACGGTGATCCCTCAGCAGCACCAGCAGCGCGATGCAGAGCGCCGCACCGAGCACCGCCCACAGCATCTGCCGATCCGCGCTGCCCGAGCTGCGGATCCCGTAGATCTGGTTCGCCGCGTGGATGCTCTCGATCATCGCGATGCCCAGCAGATTCAGCAGTACCACGATCGGCAGGATCACGGGGTCGGCGTACGGTGCGCGCCACATCACCGCGATCTGCAGGGCGAGCGCGAGCACAGCGGCGCCGATCCCCACCTGGGTGAGGTTCTCGGGCAGTGCGTCATAACGGCCGAGGCCCACCAGTGCATAGGCGCCCACCCCGATGACCACTGCGGAGAGCAGCAGCAGCCCCTGGGTGAGGCGCCGCGGACGAGCGGTGTACGAGACGATCGTGGCCACTACGTCTCCTCGCCCTCATCGGGCGGCGGGATGGTGCGGTCGGAACGGGAGGGCAGGGGCTCCATGTCCTCGGCGGCGTCCTCCTCGAGGCCGCCCGCATCCGAGGCACCGCCGGCGTCGGAGGCGCCACCGCCGTCCGAGGGGGCGGGGGAGACGGCGGGCGGCGGCTGGTTCGCGATGGCGGCCTGCTCGAGCCGATCGATGATCTGATCGGCGGAGGGACGATCGGAGGCGTTGATCGTGTTCTCCACCTGCTGCCGGGTGACCTGAGGCAGAGCCTCGAGCTCGATGTCGGTGACCTCGATCGGATCGGACAGCGAGATCGGTCCCAGATCCTGCGAGATCCCCTGATAGAGCACCACGTGGGTGCCGTCGGTGCCGACATAGAACTGTCGCTGGGACCAGGCGTAGCCCGCCCAGAGCAGCCCGCCGAGCAGGGCGATCAGCAGCATCAGGGCCACCAGCGCGGGCCAGGGGCTGCGGCGCGGCGGCTCCTCCGCGGAGAAGTCCTCGTCCTCATAGGGAACCTCGGGCTCCTCCCGGGTCAGGGCGGCGGCCTTCGCGGCGGGCCCGGAGGCCGTCGTCGGGGCGTGGCGGTTGCGGGCCGCGGAGCCGACGATCTGCGGGCTGGTCGAGGGGGCCTCGACGCCGCGGGGAAGCGCGTCGAGATCCACCACGTCGGCGATGATGCAGGTGATGTTGTCGGGGCCGCCGCCCTTGAGGGCGAGCTGGATCAGCTCCTCGGCGCACTCCCCGGGATCCTCGATCTCCTTGAGGGTCGCGTCGATCGTGCCCAGCGACACCAGTCCGGACAGACCGTCGGAGCAGAGCATCCAGCGATCGCCCGCATGCGCGGGGCGCAGGGAGAGGTCCAGCTCGGGATCGGCATCCACGTCGCCGAGGACCCGCATGAGCACCGATCGCTGCGGATGCCGCTCGGCCTCGTCCTCGGTCAGCCGGCCCTCATCGAGCAGCCGCTGCACGAAGGTGTGGTCCTTGGTGATCTGGGTGGTCTCGTCCCCGCGCAGCAGGTAGGCGCGGGAGTCGCCGATGTGGGCGAGGGCGAACTTGCCCTCCGCGCGCAGCAGGGCGGTGATGGTGGTGCCCAGGCCTCGCAGCTGAGGCTCGTCCCGGGCACGGCGCAGGATCTCCTGATTGGCCGCGAGCACGCTCTCCTCGAGGGTGGCCACGATGTCCGAGGCAGGGGTCTCGGAGTCCAGCTGGGCGAGGCGGCCGATCGCGACCGACGAGGCGACGTCACCGCCGGCATGGCCGCCCATCCCGTCGGCCACCACCAGCAGATGGCTGCCGGCGTAGCCGGAGTCCTGGTTGTTGGACCGCACGAGGCCTACATCGGAGCGGGCGGCATATCGCAGGGCGATACTCATCGCGGACCTCGTCTCAGTTCGATCTCGGTGCGGCCGATCCGCACCTGGGCCCCGGGCCGGAAGGGCACGGCGCCCTCGATCCGGCGACCGGATACCAGGGTGCCGTTGGTGGAGCCCAGATCCTCCACCATCCACTCGCCCTCGCGCTGGAACACGCGGGCATGGCGGTTGGAGGCGTAGTCGTCATCCACGACCAGGGTGCATTCGGGGGCACGACCGATGAGGATCGGGGTGGATCCCAGCGTCAACGAGGTGCCGCGCAGAGGGCCGGCGGTGACGACCATGGCGGCCTGGGTGACCTCGGGGTCCGTGCGCAGCTGAGGTGGGCTGCCGGCCTCGGCGGCGGCGCCACCGATCGGCCCGGAGGCGGGGCGCTGCTCGCGACGCGGATCGCGGCTCGAGCGGGTGACCACGGTGGTGCCGAACAGGTCGTTGCGCAGCACCAGCACCACCACGATCACGAAGATCCACAGCGCGAGCACGAAGCCCAGGCGCAGGGCGACCAGTGTCAGTTCACTCATAGGGCGTTCACCAGCTGACCGGGCCGGCAGCGGGGAGCAGCACGGTCAGGCGGGTGCGGCCGATCTTCAGCAGCGAGCGGTCATGGAGGGCGACGGGCGTGCGGATCCGCTCGCCGTCGACGAAGGTGCCGTTGGTGGAGCCCAGGTCGGTGGCGATCAGGGTGGAATCCGCCTCGGCGCGCAGCTCGAGGTGATGGCGGGAGACCCCGGTGTCCTCGAGGATGATGTCCGCATCGCCGCCGCGACCGATCACGGTGACCGGGCCGGTCAGCAGGTACTGCTGCCCGTCGATCTCGATGATCGGGCTGCCGCCGGCCCCCGCCTGCGCGGCACCGGTGGCCGGGGCCACGCTGCCGCGCTCGGTGCGGGATTCGGTCTCGAACCGGCCGGTGCGCACCTCGTCGTCGCGTGCCAGTTCGATCGAGACCCCGCCGACGAACATATAGCGCTGCTTGTCGGCATGCTCGGTGAGGACCCGCTGCAGCTCGTCGAGGAGGGTGTCCTGCCAGGAGTCGAAGCGGTCGTAGTCCTGGGAGTGCAGGTAGATCGTGTAGACGTTGGGGGCGAGGGTCCGGGCGCGGTCGAGCACCTGGATCTGGTCATCGCACTCTCGCTTGAGCCCCTGTGCCAGGTCGAGCGGCTTCAGCTGGCCGCGGCCGGGCGAGAAGACGCTCGTCACGCCGCGATCGAGGCCGCGCTCGATCCGATCCAAGATCCCCACGGTGGTCCTTCGCTCTCGCAGTGGCTGACAGATGGGCGAGCGCCGATCGACGAAGTGGGTCGATGAGGCTGCTCGCCACCCGATCGTATCGCGAGAGCAGGTCCCTGCCGGGACCGCCGGGCGCGGGAGCGGCGAGGAAATCGTGCAGGGCTCGTGAAGAGGCGCGACCCTGGAGGGGAGGGACGGCGGCGCCACCCCTCCCCGGCCGGTTCAGCAGTCCGGCTCGGCTGCGCTTCAGTAGACGAGCACGCGGCGCCCCTTGATGAACCAGGAGCGCTGCCACAGCATGTCCGACGCGTCGACGGAGATCCGGCAGCAGCCGTGCGAGGCCGGGTAGGTGGGGATCGAGGTCGAGCCGTGGATCGCCCAGCCGCGGTCGTAGTAGCCGGGGCGGTAGAGGTTGCCCAGCGGACCGTTCTGCCAGCCCCTGCTGTACAGGCTGTACATCGAGAAGTCTCCTCGCGGAGTGGTCGCCGTCTTCCACCGACCCCCGGAGTAGTAGCGCTCGCCGCTGCCGGTGGAGGTGTTGAGGATGTAGGCCAGTGAGCCGCCGGTGGTGGCGATGATGATCTGCTTCTTCAGATCGACCTCGAAGCCCACGCCGGTGGTGATCCTGCGTGAGGGCCGGGTGCCGGCATCGAGCGCCCGATATGTCTTCGGACCCACGACTCCGTCCTTCCCCAGACCTGCCGCCTTCTGCAGCGCGAACACCGCCTGCTCTGTCAGGTGGCCGAAGCTGCCATCGGCTGTGCCGGCCCAGTATTTCAGGTCGTTCAGCCTCCGCTGCAGCGAGCTGACGGCAGATCCCCGACTGCCTCTGCGGAGCGTGGGCGGAGCGGCGTCCGCGGCGCCGGTGCCCAGTGCCAGCCCGGCACCCAGTGTGCCCACCCCGAGCAGCAGGGCGCGCCGGGACGGTGCAGCGATGGGCAGCAGCGCGCCGGTGGCGCGCTCCGGTCTCCGGGTGATGTCCAGGTGATTCATTCTTCCCCCTCATGCAGGTGCCGGCGGTTCGGCGAACCGTGGGTCCGGGATGCTCGTCGGTGAGCGATCGGCTACATCATGTGCACGCCAAGAACAGGTAAACAAGAGGAAAAAGCTGCAGCTCCTGAGGTTTCCCGGGAGCAATCGATAGCACTCCTGGTCGGGGCGACAAAACGGTCACGTCACGAAATGGCATCGAAGGAGGCGGGGGCTTCTGGACTGCTGACGGGGCGTGGCCCCTCGGCGGCACCGCCCGGACGTCTCGAGGCGGACAGCTCGAGGCGGATGTGCCATGTTCGGATGTGCCATATTTGAGCGCGTGGAGACCGAGACCCAGCCCGAGATCCCCGTCGACATCGACTTCGCGCATGCGGTGGGGGTGTCCGACGCCGAGCGCACCCTGCATCTCCAAGGCGATGACGCGCAGGTCTGGGACCTGGCGAGCGTCTCCAAGCCGCTGGCCGCGATCGGGGCCCTGATCGCAGTGGACCGCGGCCTCGTCGACCTCGACGAGCCCGCTGGCCCGGAGGGAGCGAGCGTGCGCCACCTGCTCGCCCACACCGCCGGCTACGCCTTCGACGGCGACGAGACCGTCGGCGCTGTCGGCGCCCGCCGCATCTACTCCAACACCGGCTTCGAGGTGCTCGCCGCGCACCTCGAGGAGGCCACCGGCTACGACTACGCCGACTGGATGGAGCAGACCGTCGTCGCAGGGCTCGACCTCACCGACCTCGAGGTCACCGGCTCGCCGGCCGCCGGCTACCGCGGCTCGATCCGCGACCTGCTGGCCGTGGGACGGGAGCTGCTCGCGCCCACGTTGATCCCCGAGGACCTCTGGCGCGAGGCGACTGCGGTCCAGTTCCCGGGGCTGGCGGGAATCCTCCCCGGCTACGGGCGGCAGAAGCCCAACGACTGGGGCTTGGGCTTCGAGATCCGCGGCCGGAAGAATCCGCACTGGACCGGCGCGCACTCCTCGCCGGAGACCTTCGGGCACTTCGGCCAGTCCGGCTCCTTCCTCTGGGTGGACCCGGCAGCCGGACTCACCGCAGCCTTCCTCGGCGCGCAGCCGTTCGGTCCCGATCACGTGCGGATCTGGCCCGGCCTCACCGATCAGATCCTCGCGCACTGGGGCGACGGGAGCGGGACCGCGCGATGAGCGCCCTGGACCTGCTCGACGATTTCGGCTTCGAGGCCGCAGCCATCGTGCTCGGCCGGGAGGGGGAGCGGGAACGGCGCGGCGACGTCCAGAGGCTGCGCCCATGGCGCTCAGTCACCAAGGCGCTCACCGGCTGCGGCGCCGCCCTGGCGCTGCAGCAGGGGTCGGTGGATCTCGAGGACCCGGCGGGCCCTCCCGGCGCGACGCTGCGCCACCTGCTCGCCCACGCCTCGGGCTACTTCTACGAGTCCGAGAGCACGCTGCAGGCCCCCGGCCTGCGCCGTCACTACTCCAACTACGGCATCGACGAGGCCGCACGACACATCGAGCGGGCGCTCGGCCGCGACTACGGCGACTGGATCCAGGAGCGCATCGCCGAACCGCTCGGGATGGGCTCCCTGCAATGGAGCGGCTCGGCCTCCGTCGGCGCCCATGGCTCCCTCACCGACCTCGCCCTCTTCGCCGCCGAGCTGCTGCAGCCCACACTGCTGGAGCCCCGCTGGTTCGCCGAGCTCACCGGCGTGCAGTTCCCCGAGCTGGTGGGGATCATGCCCGGCTTCGGCAAGCAGACCCCCAACCCGTTCGGGCTCGGCCTCGAGGTGCGCGGCGCCAAGTCCCCCCACTGGACCGGCACCGGCAACAGCGAGGCCACCGTGGGCCACTTCGGCATGCGCGGCACCGCCTTCTGGGTGGACCCCGTCGCCGGGCTCGCGCTGGTGGTCGGCACCTCCCACGACTTCTGCGACGCCCACCGAGAGGTGATGCCCCGCCTGGCCGACGCCGTGCTCACAGCGCACGGGGGCTGACGGGGCTCAGGGGGCTCGGTGGTGCCGCGTACCCCGTCGGCGCGCTCCACCCCGTCGAGCCGCTCCCCGATCGGCTGCCCCGTCCGCTCCCGTTGGCTACGTTGCGAAAAGTTCCATAATTTGGCACTTTTCTCGGCGTCGCGGAGGGGCGCCGGATGCCGCGTGACGAAAGGTCCCATATCAGCGGTACTTTTTGGGGCGTGGCGGGAGCTGGGACGTGGCGGGAGCTGGGCAGGGCGGGATCTGGGCCGGGGCGGGAGTAGGACCGGGCGGGAGCAGGACCCGGGCTGAACCGGACCGCCGGGTCAGGTGTTGTGGACCAGCGGCCCGGCCGGGTCGCGCCAGCCGGCGAGCACTTCGAGCATGCGCACCAGGCGCACCGTGGCCTCCACGTCGTGCACCCGCAGGATCCGGGCGCCGTGGTGGATGGTCCACGCCGCGGCTGCGAGCGAGCCCTCCAGGCGGTGCTCCTTGGTCAGGCCCAGCGACTCGCCCACGAAGTCCTTGCGTGACAGCGCCGCCAGCATCGGCAGGCCGAGCGAGGAGTACTGCTCGAAGCCGCGCAACAGCTCGAGGGTCTGCAGGGTGTTCTTGTTCAGGTCCGGCCCGGGATCGAGCACCACTCGCGAGCGGGGGATCCCGGCCTCGAGCGCGCGCTGGAGACGTGCGGCGAGGAAGTCTCGCACCTCGGTGACCACGTCGTCGTAATGCGGCCGGGGGAGGGGCTGACGGGGCTGTGCCACGGAATGGGTGATCACCAGGGAGGCTCCGGTCTCGGCGACCGTGGCGGCCATCCGTGGATCCGAGAGCCCGGTGGTGTCGTTGATGAGGTCTGCCCCGGCCTCGATCGCGGCCCGAGCCACCTCGGCGTCGAAGGTGTCCACCGACAGCAGCACGTGCTCGGGCAGCTCATCGCGCAGCGCGGCGATCACCGGGACCACCCGCTCGATCTCCTCCGGCGCCGGCACCGGGTCCCCGGGGGCGAACTTCACCCCGCCCACGTCGATCAGGTCCGCGCCGGCGCCGGCGGCCTCGAGCCCGGCGGCCACCGCGGCCTCCAGAGCCCAGGTGCGGCCCTCGTCGAAGAAGGAATCACGGGTGCGGTTCACGATGCCCATCACCAGCACCCGGCGGGCGGTGTCCGGCAGCGGCCGAGGTGCGGTGGGTGCGGTGGGAAGGGAGGTGGTGGAGCGCGGTGCGGCGAGAGGCCGTGGAGCACTCGGCGTCCGCTCGGGTGCGGGCGATACAGTGGATCCGGCCACGGGAGCGCGGCGTGTCGCGCTCTCGTCCAGTGCGTTGTTCATGGTCCGTTCCTCCGCGGTTCAGGCCGGGTCCCCGCGTCTTTGAGCGGTGCCCGACCTGCACTACGTTATGGGTGGACACGGAAGTGCACAATCCGGCTGCGTCGTCCTTCGCACGCCGGGACTTTGACCTGATGGAGGACTCACGAGATGAAGATCGTCGTCGCCGGTGGAGATGGATTCTGCGGCTGGCCCACTGCCCTGTACCTCTCGCAGAAGGGCCACGACGTCACCATTGTGGACAACCTGGTGCGCCGCGAGATCGATGTGGAGCTGGGCTCGAACTCCGTGACTCCGATCCTCCCGCTCCAGGAGCGGGTCGAGGTCTGGAAGGAGGTGTCCGGGAAGGACATCGCCGCCCGGATCGTGGACCTCACCGACTATGACGCCACCGCCGCCGTCATCCGGGACGTCCAGCCCGAGGCGTTCGTGCACTTCGCCGAGCACCGCTCCGCGCCCTACTCGATGATCGATCGCGCCCATGCGATCGAGAACCACCGCAACAACATCGAGGGCACCCTGAACGTGCTCTGGGCGATCAAGGACTTCGCCCCCGACTGCCACCTCGTCAAGCTCGGCACCATGGGCGAGTACGGCCAGCCGAACATCGACATCGAAGAGGGCTGGCTCGAGGTCGAGCACAAGGGCCGCAAGGACCGCCTGCCCTATCCCAAGCAGCCCGGCTCGTTCTACCACCTCACCAAGGTGCATGACAGCGACAACATCATGTTCGCCTGCAAGATCTGGGGCATCCGCGCCACCGATCTGAACCAGGGCGTGGTCTACGGCCTGGAGACCGCCGAGACGCGCCTGGACCCGCGCCTGGTCAACCGCTTCGACTACGACGCCGTGTTCGGCACCGCGCTGAACCGCTTCATCGTCCAGGCGGCCATCGGCCATGATCTCACCGTCTACGGCAACGGCTCCCAGACCCGCGGTTACCTGGACATCCAGGACACCGTGCGCTGCATCGAGCTGGCCTGCGAGAACCCGGCGGACGTCGGCGAGTTCCGCGTCTACAACCAGTTCACCGAGCAGTTCTCCGTCAAGGAGCTGGCCGAGAAGGTGCAGAAGGTCGCGGCGGACCTCGGCAACGAGGTGACCGTCTCCAGCATGGAGAACCCGCGCGTGGAGAAGTACGACCACTACTACAACGCCGTCAACACCAGCCTGCTCTCGCTGGGTCTGGAGCCGCACCTGCTGACCGACGAGCACCTCACCGAGGTCCTCAAGGTCGCGATGAACAACACCGACCGGGTCAAGCGCGAGCTGGTCATGCCCACCGTCACCTGGAAGTGACCCGCAGCCCGTGAAGATCGCGATCGTCACGGAGACCTTCCTGCCGTCGGTCGACGGCGTGGTGACCAGGCTCCGCCACGCCGTCGAGCGGATGACCGAGCTCGGCCACGAGGTCATGGTCATCGCGCCCGACCTCGGTGTCACCGAGCATCATGGGGCGCGGGTGGTGGGGGTCAAGCCCGTGACCCTGCCGTTCTACAAGCACCGCCGGTTCACTCTGCCGAACCCCACCGTGGACGGCATCATCCGCGGCTTCCACCCGGATGTGGTCCACGCCGCCCAGCCGTTGCTGCTGGCCTCCTCGGGGGCCTTCGCCGCGCATCGGCAGCGGATCCCGCTGGTCGCGAGCTATCACACGCATATCCCGCGCTACCTGGACCTCTACCGGGCCTACCGCTGGGGCAAGCGCCCCGTGTGGTGGCAGATCCGGCGCAACCACGCGCTCGCGGACATCAACATCGCCACCTCGGAGACGATGCGCGCCGAGCTCGCGACCCAGGGCATCCAGAATCTTCACGTGGTGCGCCGCGGCGTGGACACGCAAGCGTTCCATCCCCGCTTCGCCTCCGCGGAGATGCGGGAGCGCCTCACCCAGGGGCACCCGGAGAAGAAGCTCCTGGTGTTCGTGGGCCGCCTCGCTGCGGAGAAGGAGATCCACACGCTGCGACCGATGATGGAACGACGCGAGGACGTGGCGCTCGCGATCGTCGGGGACGGCCCGTACCGGCGCGAGCTCGAGCAGCTCTTCGCCGGCACCTCGACGCTGTTCCCCGGATTCATGGAGGGCGAGGAGCTCGCGGGCGCCTTCGCGAGCGCCGACGGATTCATCTTCCCCTCGGTCACCGAGACGCTGGGCCTGGTGATCCTCGAGGGGATGGCCTCCGGGCTCCCCGTGGTCGCCGCCCGCTCGGGGCCGACGATGGAACAGGTCACCGACGGGGTGGACGGGCTGCTGTTCGACTCCGGGGACGAGGCGAGCCTGGACGCGGCGCTGGTCCGGCTCGGCGACGGGGTGCTGCGCGGGCGCATCCGCGAGGCTGCCCGCGCCGAGGCGGAGAAGTTCTCCTGGGAGAACGCCTCCGATGACCTGCTGCGCTACTACGAGATGGCGATCGAGAAGCACCGCACCGGGATCACCGGCTGATATTCGGTCACTCCCTGGCCCTCGGCGCCCGGGGGATCGCGTCGATCAGCTCACGCGTGTACGCGGAGCAGGGCGCGGCGAAGACCTCCGCGGCCGGGCCCTGGTCCACGACCCGGCCCCGTTGCAGGACCGTCATCGAATCGGAGATCTGTCGCACCAGGCTCAGGTCGTGGGAGATGAACAGCATCGTCAGCGCCGGATCCTCGGCGCGCAGCGCGAAGAGCAGATCGATGATCTGCGCCTGCACGGTGACGTCGAGCGCGGAGGTGGGCTCGTCCAGCACCAGCGTGGACGGGGAGAGGATCAGCGCCCGAGCGATCGCGACGCGCTGACGCTGGCCGCCGGAGAGCCGGCCGATATGCCGCGCCGCGGTCTCCTCGGCGATCCCGACCTGTCGCAGCAGCGCCTGGGCGCGGGAACGCGCCTCCGCCTTCGCGGTCCCGCCGATGCGCAGGGGTTCTGCGACCAGGTCGACTACGCGACGGCGCGGATCGAGCGCGGCCAGCGGGTTCTGGTACACCAGCTGGAGCGCGGACGGATCGGGGTTGACGGCGGCGGGAATGCGCGGCCGCGGCGTTCCCGAGACCTCCACCGTGCCGGTGTCGAAAGCAGTCAGCCCGGCGATGATCCGGGCGAGGGTGGTCTTCCCGGATCCCGACTCTCCGACCAGCGCATGGATCTCGCCGCGCCGCACCGTGACGTCGACCTCCTCGAGCACCCGGTGGACGCCGTCGAAGGACTTCGCCAGCGCGGTGACCTGCACCGCGGGCTCGCTCTCGAGGCTCTCCCGCCGGGTCTGCAGCGTGGCTCGCGCCGCCGCGTACTTCTGCGGCGTCATCGCGGGGACGTCGCGGAACAGCTGCAGCGTGTAGGGGGCTGACGGGCTCGCGACCACCTGCGCGGAGGAGCCCTGTTCGACGACGCGGCCGTGCTGCAGCACGACCACCCGATCGCTGCGCTCCGCGGCGAGGGACAGGTCATGGGTGATCAGCAGCACCGACAGGGACAGCTCGTCGCGCAGCTCTTCGAGGAGGTCCAGCACCCGCTTCTGCACCGTGACGTCGAGGGCTGAGGTGGGCTCGTCGGCGATCAGCACGCTGGGGTTCCCGGCGAGGGCACCGGCGATCAGGACGCGCTGGAGCTGGCCGCCGGAGAGCTCATGCGGATATGCCGCGAGCTTCCGCTCCGCATCGGCGATGTGCACGGTCTCCAGCAGCTCCCGGGCGATTCGTCGCGCCTCCCGCGGGGGAACATCGCGGGCCTGGCGCACCGACTCGGCGACATGCCCTCCGACGGTCTGCAGCGGGTCCAACGAGCCCAGCGGATCCTGCGGCACATACCCCAGAATGCTGCCCCGCACCGCCTGCCAGCCGCGCTCGCCGAGGCGGGAGACGTCCTGGCCGAGCAGGTGGACGCCGCCGGTCAGCCAGCGTGCATTGTCCGCGAGCAGACCGCTGATCGCGGAGGCGATCGTGGTCTTGCCCGACCCTGATTCACCGACCAGCGCGGTGGTGCTGCCGGTGGGGACGTCGAAGGACGCCTCGATGACCGTGGGGACGATGCGGCCACCGCTCGAGTAGCCGATGCTCAGGGAATCCACCGAGATCGCGGGCGGTGCAGTGACCGCGGGCGGCGCAGCGTTCGTGGGACGCGCAGTGGCCGTGGTCGCCACGGCGGCGGGGAGCGTGAGATCGAGATCGAGGTGATGGGTGGTCATGCGGTGGTCCTCCGGATCCTTCCCAGGACACCCTGCAGATGGGATGCCGCGAGCACGGTGATGACGATGACCGCTCCCGGAGCGAGGAGCAGCCAAGGGGCGGAGAGCAGGTACTGACGGCCCTCGGCCACCAGCAGCCCCCACTCCGGGTGCGGGGGCACGGCGCCGAAGCCCAGGAAGCTCAACGAGGAGATCCAGACGATCGAGCCGCCGAACTGCAGCGGGATCAGCGAGGCGACCGGGCCCACCGCGTTGGGCAGGATGTGATGGACCAGGGTGCGCGAGCGCGAGGAGCCCTGATGCTGCGCCGCCTCGACATAGGAGGAGGTGCGCACGGTGAGGACCTCCGCGCGGGTCACCCGGGCGAAGCTCGCGATCGAGGAGATGCCCACGGCGATCGCGGCATTGATTGCTCCGAAGCCCAGGGCCACGATGATCACCATCGACAGCAGCAGGCCCGGCACGGACAGCAGCACATCGATCAGTCGGCTGACCACCGCATCGACCCAGCCGCCCAGGTAGCCCGAGATGATGCCGAGGGCGAGACCGCCCGCAAGACCCACCGCGACGGCGACGGCAGAGGCGCTGAGCGAGGTCCGCGCCCCGTGGACGATCCGGGTGTAGAGGTCGCGGCCGAGGTAGTCCGTGCCCAGCCAGTGGGTGAGCGAGGGGCCATCCAGAGCCTGCGCGGTCGCAGCGCTGAGCGGGTCGCCAGGGGCGAGCAGAGCGGGTGCGAGGACCGCGATGACCAGCAGCGCCAGCAGCAGCATCGCCGCGATGTCGACGACGCCGAGAGAGGCCAGACCGGGGGAGATCCGAGCCCGGGAAGCCAGGCCACGGGAGGCGCGGGGTGGCGCAGGACGTGTCGAGGGTACCGTCGGGGAGTGGATGCTCGTCACGGGGTCACGCTCCTTCGGTCAGGACGGGCTGGGCGGGCTCGGCAGAGCGAGCAGGCCGGTCGGGCTGGGCGGGCTGGGCAGAGCGAGTGGCCCGGGCGTCGGCTCCCAGGCGGGACTCTGTGATGCTGATCCGGGGGTCGATCACCGGGTACAGCAGGTCCGTGGCGAGGTTGATCAGCGAGTACAGCGAGGAGACCAGTAGCACCACGGCGAGCACGATGGGTCCGTCCTGCGAGCGCACCGCCTGCTCGGTGACATATCCGAGCCCTGCGCGGTGGAAGACCGATTCCACGATCACGGAGCCGGCGATGAGATCCGCGATCGTCAGGGCCAGCAGGGTCAGCGCCGGGATCGACCCGTTGCGGATGACATGCCGGGCGGCGATCGACCCCTGGGACAGGCCCCGTGAGCGGAGCACCCGGACGAAGGGCCTCCCATTCGCCTCGGTCAGCCCCTGGATGAGCACCTGGGTGATCGAGGGGCTGGCGGCGATGCCGAGGGTCAGCGCGGGGAGGATCAGGCTGGACAGACTCTCCGTGTCCAGAGACGAGACCCAGCCGAGCTGGTAGGAGAAGATCTGCAGCAGCAGCAGACCGATCAGGAAGCTGGGCGTGGCCAGGGACAGCGCCGGCACCAGGCGGGCGAGGCCGCGCACCGGCTCCCAGGGGGCGAAGACCGCGAGCAGCCCCACCGAGGCCGCGATCACTGCGGCGACGACCAGCGCCGCGAGGGCGAGCAGCAGCGTCGAGCCGAGCCCCTGCATCACCATGTCGCTCACGGCGCGGCCGGTCCCCAGCGAATAGCCGAGATCGCCCTGGAACAGGCGCCCAACCGTGATGAGGAACTGCAGCAGGGCAGGCTGA
Source organism: Brachybacterium sp. AOP42-C2-15 (assembly GCF_052377065.1). Taxonomy (NCBI): domain Bacteria; kingdom Bacillati; phylum Actinomycetota; class Actinomycetes; order Micrococcales; family Dermabacteraceae; genus Brachybacterium; species Brachybacterium sp. AOP42-C2-15. The sequence continues at coordinate 118,153 of NZ_JBQSWK010000004.1, read as the reverse complement.
TCGAGGTTGTAGTACTCGATGATCGCCTTCGCCTGCCCGGGCGGGATCGGGTTCTGGGGGTTGTCGAGGCGGTTGGCGACCGGATCGCCCGGCAGGGCGAACAGCACCCAGTAGGTGAGCAGGTAGGTGATGGCCACGACCAGCATGGCCTGGAGGATCCGGGTGATGAGATAGCGGGAGCGCATGGTGGGGGTTCTCCTCACGGGGTCACGGTCGATCGAGCCACGTGGCGTAGAACAGCGGTCGCGCCTCGGCGCTCCAGGAGAAGTCCTGCACATCGCTCTGCGCGGCGAAGATCTGGGAGTCCTTGAGCAGGGGGAGGACATAGGCGTTCTCGATGACGTGGTGCTGCAGCTCCGCCAGCAGGGCGGACCGCTCGGCGGGGTCCGTCGCAGTGGCCTGCTCAGTGAGCAGCTCATCGAGGGTCGGATCGGCGCCGTCGAGGGAGAAGGCGTCGGTGCCGTCGGCCGCCCACTGAGTGCGCAGCGTCGCCCAGGTCGCCGGATAGGGCCAGCCGGAGCGGACCGTGGCGACGTCGGGGGCGGCGTAGGCCTCGGAGACCTGGGAATAGTCCGCGTCGCGCAGCGACAGCTCGACACCGAGCTCCTTGAGCTGGGCCTGGACCAGCTGGTACAGCGGCTTGGCAGTCGAGTCGTAGACATCGATGACGGTGACCAGCGACAGGCGCTCGCCGTCCCGGCGGCGATAGCCCTCGCTGTCGAGATCCGAGAATCCTGCCTCATCGAGCAGTGCAGCGGCCTTCACCGGGTCGTAGGTGAGCTGGGTGCTGAGGTCGACGAAGCCGAAGGCGTCTTCGGTGACCACGCTCCGGGCGACCGCCCAGTTCTCGGTGTACAGGTCACTGACCAGGGAGGCGCGATCGATGCCGACCTGGAGCGCCTGGCGCACGCGCGCGTCCTGCAGCGCGGGGATCGAGACCCGCAGCTGCCAGTGATTGGTCGCGCCGATGCCCTGCGCGGAGAGGATCTGGAAGGACGGATCCTCGGCGAGCTGGAGCTCGTCGGCGGGCTGGAGGTAGCGGATCAGATCGGCCTGTCCGGAGCGGAGCGTTCCCAGCCGGGCCGTGTCGTCGGTGACGGCGTGGACCTCGAGGCGCTCGAGGCGCGCCTCGCCCTGATGTGCGAGGCTCGGCGGGGCCCAGTCGTAGCCCTGCCGCCGCACGAATACGATCTTCTCGCCGTACTTCTCGCTCTCGACGGTGAACGGGCCGCTGCCGATGATCCCGGTGATCTGCTGCTGGCTCTCCAGAGGCGCATCGATCGTGGCGTCCGCGACGAGCACGGCGGCCCATCCCGAGAGCACGTCGAGGAACTCGGCGTAGGGCTCGAGCAGGGTCACCGTGACGGTGCTGCCCGCGACGCTGATCCCCTCGAGCTGCGGCCACTGGGCCGAGGGCTGGATGCCCTTGGCGTCATCGCCCGCGGCCTGCCATTGCAGGTTCCGGGCCACGCTCGCGGCGTCCAGCGACGTGCCGTCGGAATAGGTCACGCCCTCACGGACGGCGAAGGTGTAGGTGAGGCCGTCCGCGGAGATCTCCCAGCTCTCAGCGATGTAGGGCTGCAGCTCGCCGGTGGCGGGATCCTTCCAGATCAGGCGATCGGCGATGTTCTCGAGGTAGGCAGAGTCCTGCCAGGTCCCGGCGCCCTGCGGCTGGGTGGAACGGCTCGCCTCGGCGTCGAGGTAGACGAGGGTCCCCCCGCTCACCGGGCTGCCGGTGGCGTTGCCGGCGGTGGCGCTGCCCGAGGCGGTGGCGTCGGCCCCACCACGGCTGGCCAAGCCCCAGGCGGAGGCCGCACCGACCACGGCGACCGCGGCGATTCCGCCGCCGATCATGCGTCGCCGACGGATCCTGCCGTCCTCGGAGCTGGCTCGGGCGAGGGCCTCCTCGAGTCGCTGGGAGGCGGGGTCGTGCTCGGCGGGACGGGTCTCGTCGTTCATCGGTGGGCTCCTGGTGCGGTCAGGTCACGGGGCGTGGCAGGGGGAGCGGGAGTCGCTGGTGCGACGTCCCCGAACTGCTCGGCGCTCTCTTCGACTCCGAGCTCGTAGGCGCCGATCAGCCGGCGCCGCTGCTTCATCGGGTTGTGGGAGGCGACGGTGCGAGCATGTCGCCAGAAGCGGTCGAAGCCGTGGCGCGTGGACACCTGCGAGGCGCCGCCGACCTCGAAGAGATCTGTGGTCAGGGTGAGCACCCGGTCGACGATCTCGCCCTGGATCCGGTAGACATCGCGCTTGGCCTGCCGGAAGTCCGCCTCCGAGGCGGCACCCCGCCGATGACCTTCGATGATCTGATCCCAGCGGTCGGCGACGGCCAGGACCAGGGTGCGGGCGGCGAAGGCCCCTGAGGAGGCGGAGCCGATGGTGTCCTGGACAAGGGGGTCCTCGCGGACCTCGGTGGCACCCAGGCGACCGAACAGGCGGCGGCGCCCCTGGACATAGGTCACGGACTCGCTCACCGCGGCCTGACCGATCCCGGCGATCACCGCGAGCAGGACCAGCTGGAACAGTCCCTGCCGAAGCTGGCCCTCGACAGTGGAGCGGTCGGTGCCGCGCACGTGCGCGGGGTCGACCAGGGCGCCGATGAAACGGGTGGTGCCGGTGCCGGTGAGCTGCTGGCCGAACCCGTCCCAGTCGTCCTCGCAGACCACGCCCGGCTGGTCGGTGGAGACCGTCACCAGCACCACGTCACCGTCCTCGGTGGTGGCGAGCAGGTCGATCCAGTCCGCGTAGATGCTGCCGGTCGTGTAGTACTTGGTGCCGCTGAGCACCAGCCGGTCACCCTCGCGAGTGAGGGTGGTGGCGATGTCGAGCGTCTCGGACTTCTCTGACTGGGCGTTGCCGATGAAGTCCCCGGCCACAGCGCGGGCGAACCAGAGATCCCGCTCCGCGGGCTCCGCGAACAGCGCTACTTCCTCCAGCAGCACGAAGTGCCCGCGGAAGAGGTGCGCCAGGTGGGAGTCGGCGGCGGCGAGGTCGGTGAGGTGCTCGAAGGTCTCGCGCAGCGACCACCCGAACCCACCGTGCGCCGCCGGAACCCGGACTCGCCCGAAACCGAGCTGGAGCAGCCGTGCCAGCAGTGCACGGGGCAGGACATGATCGGTCTCGCGCTGCCGCACCTGCCGGGCCGCCTCGGTGAGCAGGGCATCCCAGGCCGCTGCATTCCAGGCCGTCGCATCCCAGTCCGTGGCGTCCCAGTCCGTCACGTCTCGAGAGGCGGAGCCCCGGGCAGCGGCGTCGTTCCCCGAGGCATCGAAGGAACCGTCGACCGGTCTCGCAGCGGAGGCTGCCTCGTGAAGGGTCTCAGTCATCGGTGGGGCACCTTTTCAAGTGGGGTCGACGTCCAGGTCGTTCGCGCGCCGCGGGTGAACGCAGGGAACGCGGGGAGAGGCCGGGGGCGGAATGCGGGGGCCCTCCGAGGAGGACGCAGCCGAGCATAAGTAGCGCTTGGCCCACTCCCAAGGTTTGTGACGCGGCGCGACGGAGATCGCGAAGATGACGTCGCGAGAACGAGATCGCAAGCAGGGCGCCGCGCGAGCAGGACTGCGAACACGGCGCCGCGAGACCGGTGTCGGCATACGGGAAGGATCGACGCCATTGCCTCTTCACCCGCATGATCGAGGGATGACGAGCACTGCCCCCATGCCTCAGCCCCGCCCCGTTCCGCTCGAGAACCCACGGGTGCGGCTCGAGCCGCTCGGCGAGCAGCACGTGGACGGGCTGCGCGACGTGGTGGCCGACGGGGAGATCTGGAAGATCCCCTACGCGCCCCATGTCCCGGCTCCGGAGCGGGTCGCGGAGGCCGTTGCCGCGCAGTGCGCCTCCGATACCGCCGGGACGACGGCCTCCTGGGCCGTGATCGACCGGGCGAGCGAGCGGGTGGTCGGCCACACGTCTTTCCTGAACATCTCCCTGCGGGACCGACGCCTCGAGATCGGCACCACCTATCTGGCAGCCTCGATCCACCGCACCGGGATCAACGCCGCAGTAAAGCTGGCCCTGCTCACCCATGCTTTCGAGGAGCTCGGCTGCCTCGGCGTCGAGTTCCGGGTCCACCACTTGAACATCGCCTCACGCCGCGCCGTCGAACGACTCGGCGCGCAGCAGGATGGGATCCTGCGCGCGCACCGGATCATGCCTGACGGCACCCTGCGCCATACCGTCGTCTACTCGATCCTGGCCGACGAGTGGAGCGGTGTGAAGGCGTCCCTGGAGCACCGTCTGCGCCGCTGAGCGCTCTGGCCCCTCCTGCGGGGCATGGGCGAGGCCCGGCCCCGCGTGCGGCGGAACCGGGCCTCGGTGAGTCGGCGTGCGGACCGACGGCGGGATCAGCGGTAGGTGACGAACCCGGTGGGGTTGCCCCATAGACCGCGCTCGACGACCTGCTGCTTCGAGCCGGAAGCGTCGATGATCTGGCCGTCGCCGGCGTAGATTGCGACGTGGCCGGGCCACACGACGAGGTCGCCGGGCTGCGCCTCCGACGGGGAGATGCTGCGGCCCTGGGCGGCGATCTGGCTGCTGGTGCGCGGCACCTCGATGCCGGCGGCCTCGTACGCGTGGTTCACCAGGCCCGAGCAGTCCATGCCGCCGAGCGAGCTGCCACCCCAGGAGTAGGGGGTGCCGACGGCGGAGCGGGCAGCGTCGACGATCGCGCTGCCGGTCCCGGAGGTGATGGAGGTCGGGACCGTGGTCGCACCGGCGGTCGGCGCGCCCGCGGAGGAGGCCCCGAAGGAGGGGGCGCCGCCGAGCGCGCCGTGCGTCTCGGGGCCCACCACGCCGTCGACCTGGAGGCCGTTCGCGGCCTGGAAGTCCTGGACCGCGGCGACGGTCATGGAGCCGAAGTAGCCGGTCTCGGGCAGCTCTGCGCCTTGAGCGTTCAGCGCGGACTGCAGCGCCTCGACGGCCTCGCCGGAATCGCCCTGGCGCAGCTTCTGGGACGAGCTGCCGGAGTCGGAGCCAGAAGCGGCGGGAGCCGAATGGGCGGCGCTGGGGTCTTCATCGCCGCCGGCGAGTGCGGTGTCGTTCGCCATCGCGGAGGTGCCGCCGGCGAAGGCGGCGCCGACCAGGACGGTGCCGAGCACGGCGCTGCCGCCGAGAGCGCGCGCCGCGCGGTGGGTGCCGGTGAGCGGGGTGACAGCGCGGCCGACTGCGCGGTGCGTGTTCAGATGTGCCATGGGGTCTGGTCCTTCTCGCGTACTGCTGGTGGTCTGGTGCATTCCGCGACGCGGCTCTCGGGGAGCGGTGAGGTCCTGTGGGAGCGGGCCCACAGCCGGGGAGCCCGGGGAATGCGAGATCAACACTAGGAGCGGCTCCCGCGCACGTGAAGAGACGTGAACCGGCCGAAGAGAAGCATTTATCGGCCCTTGGCCTGCGGGGCGGCCCAGATGGCCTCGACATGGTGTGACTTGACCTCTGCGGATGACCTGCGGCACACGTGCGGCGCAGGTGCGAAGGGAGCGAAGAACGCTGGGAGAGCGGGCCCCGATGTGGTGGGATGGCTCGATGAGCACAGCCCAGGACAGCCCCGTGCAGATCAGCCCTGTCGACCGCACCGACCGTGAGGCGCTGCTCGCCTGGAACGCCGTGCTGGGGGAGGGGTTCAACGCTGGGCGCGAAGCGGCCTGGTGGGCGAGCGAGGAGACGATCCTTGCCCGCTTCGCGGACCCGAAGCCCGGGCGCCTGTCCGTGCTGCTGGTGGCGCAGAACGAGGGGGAGCTGGTCGGGGCAGCCGGGGCCGACGTCGACCCCGGGGACCCTGCCGAGGTCGAGATCTCCGTGCTCCCGGCACATCGTCGCCAGGGCATCGGCACGGCGCTCGCCGCTGCCGTGCGCGGCGCGCTGACCGGTCACGCCGCGGTGGTCCAGGCCGAGACCTACAGCGCGGAGGGCGTCGCCTTCGCCCGCGCGCAGGGGCTGCGCGTCGCGAATCAGGAGCACCGCCTGCTGCTCGCTCTGCCGCTGGACCCCGCGCTGCTGCAGGCCGAGGCGCGCCCCGCGCCCGGGATCGAGGTGCGCACCTGGCAGGGCGCCTGCCCCGAGGAGTTCCTCGAGGACTGGGCGCGCCTCACCACCCAGATGGAGGCCGACGTGCCGATGGGCGACCTCACCCGCCCGGCCTCCCGCGCCGATGTCAACGAGATCCGCCGCAACGAGCAGCGCATGCACGCTCAGGGCTGGGCGCTCGTGCGCGGTCTCGCCCACGACGGCGGAGTCGCAGTCGGATACACCGAGCTCTTCGTGAACCGTCATGACCCCGAGATCCTCACCCAGGACGACACCCTGGTGGACCGCGCGCACCGCGGCCGGGGCATCGGTCGCGCCCTGAAGCTCGCCAACCTCGAGAATCTCGTTGCCGTTCCCGAGGCGAAGTCCTCACGCTGGATCCAGACCTACACGGCGCTCGACAACGCCCCGATGCTCTCCCTGAACCGGGCGCTCGGCTTCCGGGAGGCGGACGTGCTGAGCATCCTGGAGGGCGAGCTCGGCTGAGCGGGACTGCTCGGTGTGACCTATTCCGCACGGATCTCTTCCCGCTTCCTCTTCGGGCCGCGACTATGACGGCTTATGACGAGAATCTGGCGTCGGTGCCGCGTCGGCGTTCATGATCGGCGGCATGACCAGTACCGCCACCACCCCTGATCTGCGCCCGGGCCTTGCGCCTGACGCCGACGCGCCCCCTGCGCGGGGACGGCCGAACGGCGTGCGCCTGGACGCCATCGCCCGCACCTTCGACTCCCCGCAGGAGCGTCATGAGGTGCTGCGCGAGGTCGACGTGGAGCTCGGCTCGGGAGAGATCGTCGCGGTCGTCGGCCCCTCGGGCTGCGGGAAGTCCACCCTGCTGCGCCTGATCGCGGGCCTGGACCGACCCACCGCCGGCGTGATCCGGATCGGGGGCACCGCCCTGACCGGCACCGATCCGCGCACCGCGGTCGCCTTCCAGGAGCCGCGTCTGCTGCCCTGGCGCACCCTCGAGAAGAACGTGGCCCTGGGCCTGCCCCGCGGCACCGGGAAGCGCGAGGGCCGCGAGCGGGTGCGCGAGCTGCTGTCCCTGGTGGGCCTCGAGCATGCCGCCGGCCAGCGGCCCCGCGAGGTCTCCGGCGGCATGGCCCAGCGCGCCTCGCTCGCCCGGGCCCTGGCCCGCAGCCCCGAGGTGCTCCTGCTGGATGAACCCTTCGGCGCGCTCGACGCACTGACCCGCCTGCGCATGCAGGACCTGCTGCTGGAAATCCACGCCGCCGAGCCCACCACGATCTTCGTGGTCACCCACGACGTCGAAGAGGCGCTGTACCTCGCCGACAGGGTGCTGCTGCTGCGTTCCCTGCGGGAGGACCCCGCCTCCGGCTCGATCGCCCGCGTCGTCGAGGTGCCCGGGGTGCGACCCCGTGACCGCGCCGACCGCACGCTCGCCGAGCTGCGCGTCCAGCTGCTCGAGGGCCTCGGCGTGCACGCCCACCCCAGAACCCCCACCCCCAGCCTCACCCCCAGCACCAACCCCACGACGGAGAACCTCTCATGACCCCTCGCATCAGCCGCCGCACCGCCACCGCCCTCGGACTGACCGCCGTGGCCGGGATGGGCCTGGCCGCCTGCGTGCCCGGAGAGGGCTCCGAGAACACCGCAGCGGGCTCCGGCAGCTCCGGCGGCGAGGGCGGCGCAGGGAAGTGGAGCACAGGCTCCCTCACGATCGACTGGGCCACCTACAACCCCCTCAGCCTCGTGATCCGCGACCAGCAGTTGATCGAGACCGCGCTCGGCGACTCGGTGACCGTGGAGTGGGTGCAGTCGGCCGGCTCCAACAAGGCCAACGAGTTCCTCCGCTCCGGCTCCGCGGATATCGCCTCCACCGCCGGCTCGGCCGCGCTGCTGGCCCGCGCCAACAACTCACCGATCAAGGTCATCGGCATCTACTCCCAGCCCGAGTGGGCCGCGCTCGTGGTCGGCAAGGACAGCGATATCACCGGTCCGGCCGATCTCGCCGGCCGCGCTGTCGCCGCGACTCCCGGCACCGACCCGTACTTCTTCCTGGTCCAGACCCTCGCCGAAGCGGGGCTGAGCATCGACGACGTGGAGCTCCAGCCGCTCCAGCACGCCGACGGCCGCTCCGCCCTCGAGGGCGGCAGCGTCGAGGCGTGGTCGGGCCTGGACCCGATCATGGCCGCCGCTGAGGTGGAGTCCGGTGCCCAGCTGGTCTACCGCAACGTCGACTTCAACACCTACGGGTTCCTCAACGCCACCGAGGACTTCATCGAGAACCACGCCGACGTCGCCCAGGTGGTCGTCGACGCCTATGAGCAGGCCCGCACCTGGGCGCTCGCGAACCTCGAGGCCACCGCGCAGCTGCTGGCCGATGCGGCCGGCATCGACCTCGCGGTCGCCACCACCGTGATCACCGAGCGCTCGAACCTCGACGTCTCCGGCGTGCCCGGTGAGGACCAGCTCGCCGTCCTCGAGGCGATCTCCCCGATGCTCTCCGACTCCGGGGACGTCCGGGGCGGGGCCGACGCGGTCGAGAAGGCCCGCGGCTCGATCCTCCACGCTGACTTCGCGACGGCCGCAGTGGAGAAGCAGACGGCGGAGAAGCAGTGAGCGCGACCACCGCGACAGCCCCGCCGACCGCTGCGTCCCCGGTCGGAGCGGAACACGCATCCGCTGAAGGCCGCACCGCCTTCTGGGAGCGCACCGGAGTGCGCCTCGCCGCCGGCGCCGTGCTGCCGCTGCTGATCCTCGCCGCCTGGCAGCTCACCACCGCCGCCGGGCTGGTGCCCGCCTACCGCCTGCCCGGCCCGCTGACCGTGCTGCAGGCCGGGGTCGAGCTGATCGAGCGCGGCGAGCTGGGTCTGCACATCGCCATCTCGGTGCAGCGCGTGCTGCTGGGCTTCGCGATCGGCTCCCTCGTGGGCCTCGCCGTCGCCGCGATCGTGGGCCTGTCCCGCGCAGGCGATGCACTGCTGAACCCGACCCTCGCCGCGCTGCGCGCCGTGCCCTCACTCGCCTGGGTGCCGCTGCTGATCCTGTGGCTGCAGATCGGGGAGGAATCCAAGGTCACGCTGATCGCGATCGGTGCCTTCTTCCCGGTGTTCACGACCGTCGCCGCGGCCCTGCGCCACATCGACCCCCACCTGGTGGAGGCCGGGCGGTGCTTCGGCCTGCGCGGCTGGTCCCTGTTCCGCACCATCCAGCTGCCGGCCGTGGTGCCCTCGGTCGTCTCCGGGCTGCGCCTCGCGCTGGCCCAGGCCTGGCTGTTCTTGGTCGCCGCCGAGCTGATCGCCTCCTCGATGGGGCTGGGATTCATCCTCAACGACTCCCAGCAGACGGGCCGCGTGGATCGGATCCTGCTCGCGATCGTGCTGCTGGCGCTGCTGGGCAGCCTGACCAACGCCCTGCTGGGCCTCGCCGAGAAGAAGCTGCTGAAGAGGTGGACATGAGCATCACCGAGACCGCCGCGGATCCCCTCGCAGGGACCGCCGCCGGCGCTGCCGCCGAGACCCGGCTGGTGGAGACCCGCAGCTTCCCGCCGAACCCCGCGCTCGAGGGGACGTGGAACGTCGATGCGAGCATCTACGCGACGGCGTCGGCCGATCCGACCGCCTTCTGGGAGGCCGCCGCGCACCGGCTCGACTGGGCAGAGCCCTGGCACACCGCCCTGGAATGGGAGGCGCCGACGGTCGCACCGGCTGCCGACCCCGCCGCCGACCCCGCCGCCGGCTCTGCTGCCCGCACGACCGCCGACTCCGCCGCCGAGGAGCTCAGCGTCCCCGCCGCCCGCTGGTTCGTGGGCGGCCGGCTGAACGTCGCCGAGAACTGCGTGGACCGCCACGTGCGCGCCGGCAACGGCACCAAGGTCGCCCTGCACTTCGAGGGCGAGCCGGGGGACCGGGAGTCCGTCACCTACGAGGATCTCCAGCGCCGCGTCTCCCAGGCCGCGAACGCCCTGACGGACCTGGGCATCGAGCCCGGGGACCGGGTGGTCGTCTACCTCCCGGTGCTCGTGGAGACCGTGGTCATCGCGCTGGCCTGCGCCCGGATCGGCGCCGTGCACTCGCTCGTCTTCGGCGGGTTCAGCGCCGAGGCGGTGCGCTTCCGCCTGCAGGACACGAGGGCGAAGCTGCTGGTCACCTCCGACGGACAGTTCCGCCGCGGTCAGGCCGTCGAGGTGAAGTCCCAGGCCGACGCCGCCGCCCGCGACCTGCCCGAGCTCGAGCACGTGCTGGTCGTGCGCCGCACCGGCCAGGACATCGCCTGGACCGAAGGCCGCGACGTCTGGTGGCACGAGAGCGTCGGCACGGCGAGCGAGACGCATGAGGCCCGCAGCTTCGACGCCGAGCATCCGCTGTTCATCATCTACACCTCCGGCACCACCGGCAAGCCCAAGGGTCTGGTCCACACCAGCGGCGGCTATCTCGCCCACACCTCCTGGGCGCACTGGGCGCATTTCGATGCCAAGCCCGGCGACGTCCACTGGTGCACCGCGGATCTGGCCTGGGTCACCGCCCATACCTACGAGATCTACGGCCCGCTCTCCAACGGCCTCACCCAGGTGATCTACGAGGGGACCCCGGGCGAGCCCACCCGGGAGCGGCATCTGGAGATCATCGAGCGCTACGGCGTCACCGTCTACTACACCGCCCCCACCCTGATCCGCACCTTCATGAGCTGGTTCGGGGACACGCTGCCCACCGGGCACGACCTCTCCTCGCTGCGCCTGCTGGGCACCGTCGGCGAGGCGATCAACCCCGAGGCCTGGGTGTGGTTCCACCGCACCTTCGGCCGCGGCGAGCTGCCGATCATCGACACCTGGTGGCAGTCCGAGACCGGCGCCGCGATGCTGGTCCCGCTGCCCGGCGTGACCACGCTGAAGCCCGGCTCCGCGACCGTGCCGCTGCCCGGCATCGACATGGCCGTGGTCGATGCAGAAGGCCGTGAGCAGCCCGCGGGCGTGGCCGGCACCCTGGTGGCCCGTCGGCCCTGGCCCGGGATGGCCCGCACCGTCTGGGGCGACCCCGAGCGGTACCGCGACTCCTACTGGAAGGACTACGCGGGCCGGGGCGAGCACGGCGGCTATTACGTCGCCGGGGACTCCGCCACGGTCGATGCCGACGGGTGCTTCTGGATCCTCGGCCGCCTGGACGACGTCGTGAACGTCTCCGGGCACCGGCTGTCCACCATCGAGATCGAATCTGCGCTGGTCGCGGACCGCACCGTGCAGGAGGTCGGCGCCACCGGGGTCCAGGATCCGCTCACCGGGCAGGCGGTCGCGGTGTTCGTGATCCCGGCGGGTTCAGCGGGTGCAGTGGGGGCTGCGGATTCGTCGGCCCTGGACGTGCCCGCCCTGCGGGCCCGCGTCGCCACCGAGATCGGCCCGATCGCCAAACCCCGCTTCGTGATCCAGGTGCCGGACCTGCCCCGCACCCGCTCCGGCAAGATCATGCGCCGCCTGCTCGCCCAGCTCGTGCACGCCGAGCGGGACCGCCGCGCGGGCCGCCCGCCGGTGCCGCTGGGGGACATCACCTCGCTGCAGAACCCGGAGGCCGTCGACGCCGTGGCCGAGGTGCTCGCCGCGCTGCCGGCGGAGGATCCCACCGCCGCCCCACTCTCCTGACCTGACCTGACCCGATGTGACCTGACCTCCCTGACCCGACCTCGACAGACTCCACCTACTCCGACCCTGGAGGAATCATGACCACCACCGTCCCCACCTCGACCTTCGAGACGCCGCTGAAGTTCGCCTACTGGGTGCCGAACGTGTCCGGCGGCCTCGTCGTCTCCACCATCGAGCAGCGCACCGACTGGCAGCTGCCGTACAACGCGAAGCTCGCCCAGGTCGCCGAGCAGTCCGGCTTCGAGTACGCGCTCACGCAGACCCGCTACGCCGCCAGCTACGGCGCGGACAAGCAGCACGAGGCCTCCGCCTTCTCCATGGCGCTGCTCGGCGCGACCGAGAAGCTCAAGGTCATCGCTGCCTTCCACCCCGGCATGTGGCACCCCGGCGTGCTCGCCAAGTGGCTGATCACGGCGGATCACCTCTCCGGCGGCCGCGCCGCGGTGAACATCGTCTCCGGCTGGCTCAAGGACGAGTTCGTGAAGTTCGGCCTGCCCTGGCTCGAGCACGACGAGCGCTATGTGCGCACCGAGGAGTTCATCTCCGCGCTGCGCGGGCTGCTCACCGAGAACGGGTACTCCCAGGACGGGAAGTACTACTCGATCGATGACTTCACCCTCTCCCCGAAGCCCGTCGACGTAGCCGGTCGCCCTCATCCGGAGATCTTCTTCGGCGGCAACTCGACCGCCGCGCAGGCCACCGCGGGCCGCGTCGCGGACTGGTACTTCTCCAACGGCCGCACCCTCGAGGGCTACGAGGACAACGTCGCCGGCGTCCTCGCATCGGCCGCCGCCGCAGGCCGCACCCCGAAGTTCGGCCTGAACGGCTTCGTCATCGCCCGCGAGTCCCGGAAGGAGGCGGAGGAGACCCTGCGCGAGATCGTGGCCAAGGCCCACCGCCCCGCCGTCGAGGGCTTCCGCCAGTCCGTCCAGGAGGCCGGCGCCTCCACCAAGGACGGCAAGGGCATGTGGGCCGATTCCTCCTTCGAGGACCTCGTCCAGTACAACGACGGCTTCAAGACCCAGCTCATCGGCACCCCCGAGGAGATCGCCGACCGCATCATCGAGTACAAGAAGATCGGCGTGAACCTGCTGCTCACCTGCTATCTCCACTTCACCGAGGAGGTGGCGATGTTCGGCCGGGACGTGCTGCCGATCCTGCGCGAGAAGGAAGCGGACCTCGCGCGCGCCCGCGGCACCGAGCTGAACACCGACCTGCTGCCCGTCGTCCCCGGCGTCTCCGCCGAGGACGCCGCGAATGCCGCCTTCGACACCCTCCCGGCCGATCACCCGGCCAAGGCAGGAGCCGCTGCATGACCACCCAGGCCCAGACCACCCAGGCTGAGACCACCCAGGCCGGGCGGACCGCGCAGCCCCCGTCGGCCGCCGCCGCGCCGAGCCCCGAGCGCAGCTTCGGGTTCCGCACCCGCGCCCTCCATGCGGGCGGCACCCCCGACGCCCAGCACGGCGCCCGCGCAGTCCCGATCTACCAGACCACCTCGTTCGTCTTCGACGATGCGGCCGACGCCGCGAACCTCTTCGCGCTGCAGAAGTACGGCAACATCTACTCCCGCATCGGCAACCCCACCGTCGCCGCCTTCGAGGAGCGCATCGCCTCCCTCGAGGGCGGGATCGGCGCCGTCGCCACCGCTTCCGGGATGAGCGCGGAGTTCATCACCTTCGCGGCGCTGGTGGGCGTCGGCGACCACGTCGTCGCCTCGGCGCAGCTCTACGGCGGCACCGTCACCCAGCTCGACGTCACCCTGCGCCGCTTCGGCGTGGAGACCACCTTCGTGCCCTCCTCCGACCCTGAGGACTACCGCGCCGCGTTCCGGCCGGAGACGAAGGTGCTCTACGTCGAGATCATCGGCAACCCCTCCGGCGAGATCGCCGACCTCGAGGGGCTGGCAGACCTGGCGCACGAGCACGGGGTGCCGCTCGTGGTCGACGCGACCCTCGCCACCCCGTACCTGGTGCGACCGCTCGAGCACGGCGCGGACATCGTCATCCACTCGGCCACGAAGTTCCTCGGCGGGCACGGCACCACCCTCGGCGGCGTCGTCGTCGAGTCGGGGCGCTTCGACTGGGGCAACGGGAAGTTCCCCTCGATGACCGAGCCGGTCGAGTCCTACGGCGGGCTGCGCTGGTGGGACAACTTCGGCGAGTACGGCTTCCTCACCAAGCTGCGCTCCGAGCAGCTGCGCGACATCGGCCCCTCCCTCTCCGCGCAGGCGGCGTTCCAGCTGCTGCAGGGCGTGGAGACGCTCCCGCAGCGGATCGATGCGCACCTTGCCGGAGCGCGCGCGGTCGCCGAGTGGCTCGACGCGGACCCGCGGGTCTCGTTCGTGACCTGGGCGGGGCTCGAGTCCCATCCGCACCACGAGCGCGCTTCGAAGTACCTGCCGCTCGGCCCCGGCTCCGTCTTCGCCTTCGGCGTCCGACCGACGGGGGAGCACGCGAGCGCCGAGGACGAGGCGGCCGCGGCCCGCGCCGCGGGCGAGCGGGTGATCGAGAACCTGCAGCTCGCCTCGCACCTGGCGAACATCGGGGACGCGCGCACCCTCGTCCTGCACCCGGCCTCGACCACGCACCGCCAGCTCACCGCGGAGCAGCTCGTCGCCGGCGGCGTCCGGCCCGACCTCATCCGCATCTCGGTGGGCCTCGAGGACGTGGAGGACATCCTCTGGGACCTCGACCAGGCGATCACCGCGGCGACCGGCCGCAGCAGGGAGGAGCAGGCATGAGCGGCATCAGCATCCAGTCCGGCGCGGCCTGCGCCGCGCCGTCGGCGACGGACGTCGAGGGAGTGCCCGCGCGCACCTGGCAGGGCCCCTCGGCCCCGGAGCGGCTCGTGATCCTGCGCCGGGCGCGCTCGATCGCGATCGTCGGCGCCTCGACGAACCCCGCCCGCGCCAGCTACTTCGTGAGCACCTATCTGCTCTCGAGCGCGCCGTACGAGGTCTATTTCGTCAACCCCCGAGCGACGACGATCCTCGGACAGCCGGCCTATGCCTCGCTCGCGGACCTGCCCGTGGTGCCCGACATCGTCGACGTGTTCCGCCGGGACGCCGACCTGCCGGGCGTCGCCCGCGAGGCCGTGGAGGTCGGCGCGAAGGCGCTGTGGCTGCAGCTCGGCTCCTGGAACGAGGAGGCCGCCGCGATCGCCGAGGACGGGGGCCTGGACGTGGTGATGGACCGCTGCGTGAAGATCGAGCACGCCCGCTTCCACGGCGGGCTGCACCTGGCCGGGTTCAACACCGGCGAGATCACCTCCCGCAAGCAGCGGGTCAGCGCGCGGCGCTGAGCGTACGCTCGGAAGTCAGGCGCGGGTCGGGGATCACCCCGGCCCGCGTTCTGCTGTCCGGGGGTATGAGCACTGGGGCCCGGCGCCGCTCGGGCCGGTCCTGCGGGTCCGGTGATCCGGGGCGCACCGGCACCGCTCACCCCTCGATGCGGAGTCCCAGGTGCGCGGCGAGGAGGGGCGCGAGCGCGGTGACCTGCGCGGCGTCGAGCGTCGCGCCCGACAGGCCCTCGAGGTTCGAGATCGACCCCATCTCCAGCCCGCGCAGGTCCACGTCTTCGAGCCGGGCGTGGGGCAGGGCGACGGAGCCGGCGCGGCAGTTCACGAAGGCGACGCGGGAGGCGGTGACGGCGCCGAGGTCGAGCTCGTCGATCGTGCAGTCCTCGAAGAGCACGTCCTCCAGCGTCGAGGAGTGCAGGTTGATCCAGTCGAACTTCGTGCCGGTGATGCGGGTGGAGCGGATCTCGGCGTCGTAGACGTCCAGCGCCCCGATCCGCGAGCCGGCCAGCTCGACGTCGCGCCAGGTGGAGCGGGTCGCATCCAGCACCGGGGCGTTCAGGCGCTCGATCCGGGTCTCGAGCAGCCGGGCGTGCTGGAGCACGGTGGTGTGCGCGGTCACGTCGACCAGCTCGCACTCGGTGAAGGTCGCGCCGGTGAGGTCCGCCCCGGTGAGATCGGCGCCGACGAGGCGCAGGCCGTCGTACCGGTCCTGGGCGTTCAGCTGTGCGGCGTCCGCCTCCTCGAGGTCGGGAAGGACCAGGCGCTCGAGGACGGGCGGGCGGGTGGTGGTGCGACGGCGCATGGGGTCCTCGGGTCGGCGGCGTGAGGTCGTCCTCGAGGGTACGGGGAGGGGGAGACGCTCCGGCAGGATTCGAACCTGCGACCCACTCCTCATGAGGGAGCTGCTCTACCGGGCTGAGCTACGAAGCGGTGGTGTCGAACGGGTGCTGTGGGACCAGCCTGCGGGACCGGTCCGGCGGTGTCGAGCGCGCTGTCATCTGCCGTCGCATTCGAGGTGCGGCACCCGCGACCTTTCCTCCACAGAGGGTGGTTATCCACATTCTCGCGTCGAATTCGGTGGAGTGTCCGAGTGGTGTGTGGATGCATTTCAGGATGTGACGCTCGGGTCCGAGTGGAATGTCTTTGGCCTGCACATACGTTCGGATCGGCGGGCGGGTGTGCGCGCGACAGCTTCTCCCTGATCGGCGTTATCCACATTCTTCTGCGGGCCTTTCCTTTGTCGGTGGGGGCCGGAAGAATAGGGCCATGACTCTCGCAGTGCAGGACCTCGGCGCGGCTGCTGGTGATCCCCACCAGCAGCTGATCGACGCCGTGCGTGCGGGAGGTCCCGGAGCGCTCGCCGAGGAGCTCGGCGACCGCGCTCATGTGCTGAGCGCCCTCACCGGGTTCCCGCAGGAGCTGTTCGCCCCCGCGGATCCGTCGGCCGAGGCGTTCCGCGACGTGATCGGCAGCCTGCATTCCCTGCGCAGCGCGATCGACGCGCTCGAGACCCGCGCCGTCGTCGCGCTCGCCGACTCCCTCACCCTGCGCAGGCAGGCCGAGGCGCGGGCGCACGCCGCGCAGGAGGCGGGGGAGGAGACCCCGCCCGCACAGCTGCTGCGCGCGGCGTCCCGTGAGGCGGCCCGCGAGGTCTCGATGCTCACCCGCCGCTCCCCGGCGTCCGCCTCCCGCTCGCTCGCCGCCCGGCGCCGGCTCGTGGCGGACATGCCGGTGATGCTCTCCGCCCTCGCGGACTCCCAGGTCACCACCGAGGACGCCTATCGCACCGCCCGCTCCTTCGCCCCGCTCACCCCCGCCCAGCGCCGCGAGGCGGACCGGCTGCTCGGGGAGCGCCTGCCCTACCTCGACGGCGCCGGCTCCGAGGAATGGGCCGACGGCCGCGCCGCCGCGATCTCCCTCGCCGACCCCGACGGCGAGGCGCGGCGCCACCAGCACGCCAAGCGGGAGCGGCACGTGACCGTGCGCCGCGGCGAGCACGGCATGGCGACGGTGACGGCGCACGTCACCGCGCTGGACGCGGCCCTGATCCGCAAGTGCCTCTCCCTCGAGGCCGAGCGGCTGCGCACTGCCGGCGACCGCCGCGGGCATCAGGCCATCCAGGCTGACACCTTCGTGGACACCCTGATCGGCCGCAGCGGGAGCATGGAGCCGGTGACGCTGGACATCGGCGTGATCATCACCGACCACGTGCTCCTGGACCCCGGCACGGGCGACCTCGCCCAGATCGAGGGCTACGGCACGGTTCCCGCCGAGGCGGTGAGGGAGAGTCTGCGCGATCCGCTCAACGCGATCGCGGGCACGGACGAGGACCCGCTCGGTCCCGACGGTCCGGCGCTGCGCGCCGTGCTGCGAAAGCTGTACGAGCACCCGAGGACCGAGGAGCTGGTCGCCGTCGAATCCCGGGCGCGGGCCTTCCCGTCCGCGCTCGCCCGGTTCATCCGTCTGCGCGACCGGACCTGTCGCGGCCCCCACTGCAACGCCCCGATCCGCCACATCGACCACATCCGGCCCCACGCTGCCGGGGGATGCACCTGCCTGGAGAACGGGCAGGGGGTCTGCGCCTACTGCAACGACAAGGAGCAGCAGCTGGCGAGCGTGGAGCGGGTCGGGGACCCGGCGGTCGACGGGCACGTGGTGGAGTGGACGACGAGACTCGGCGCCACCCGACGCACTCGCGCCGCGGCGCTGACTCATCGGTGCGGTCCGATGGACCCACTGCCCGGTGACAGCCCGGTGCAGCCGCCGACCGACCCGCCGACGCCGACCGAGTCCCCGGGGAGCACCGAACCGCCGGAGACGACCGACCTGCAGGCGCCGACGGAGCCCGAGGGCCGGACGGGGAACTAGATCCTCACCTCGGCAGCTCTGCCCAGAGCTTCACGAGTGACGTGCTCACGGCAGATCGAACTGCCTCCAGTCCTTCCCGTCCCACGCCGAGACACCCGTGGCCTCGTCCAGGGTGTACAGCACGCTCTCGTCCGGGGACCAGCAGATCCGCTGCAGCAACAGATCCTCGAAGCGGGTCTCCTCACCGGTGGCGCTGTCCCAGATCAGCAGATCCCCGGGGCTCTGCAGTGCGATCCGGCTCTGCGCCCCGACGGCCAGGCGGGCCGAGTGGGTGTAGGGGGAGACCTCGGGGCCGGTGCTGGTCGTGCCGTCCGGTGCGCGCACCTCGAGGGTCGCCGGTGCATAGGTGACCAGCACGAGCGTCTCGTCCGCGCTGTACCCGAAGTCGACCAGGATCCGTTCCTGAGCGTCCAGCACCTCGCGCCGCTCCCCGGTAGCGGGATCCCAGTGCGAGAGGCGGTTGGGCGGGTCGCTTCGTCCGTGGACGTCGGTGCCGCCGACGACGAGGGTCGTGCCCTCCGCGATGTAGGACAGGGCCGTGGGAGCAGGGGCGTCGGGCTGCAGGATGTGGCCCGCCCCGCACTGGTCACCGCTCACGTCCCAGAGGCGGACCGTGCCGTCCTTGCTGGTGGAGGCCAGCTGCGTGCCGTCCGGGCTGAAGGCGAGAGCCGTGATCCGCGCCGACGTGTCACGGGGGTCCTCATGGCCGATCAGGTTCCACAGCAGCTCCCCGTCGACGCTGACGATCGCGATGTGCCGCCGGTCGCCGATCGCCAGCCGGGTGCCGTCGGGATGCCAGGCGATCGCTCCCTCGGCAGCACCGGCGATGCGCCGCACGACACTCCCCTCGGCTGTGTCCCACAGGAGCACACCCTGGACATCGGTCAGTCCCAGCATCGAGCGGTCGGGATGCTCCGCGGCGGCGATCAGGGCGCCGTCGGGGGAGACGGCGAGCCCGGCGTCGTTGAACCAGCGGGACGGGGAGGGCTCATAGGGGGTGACGCGAGCCCCCGGAGGGACCCTACTGCCGCCGTCCTCGAACTCCGGCAGCTCCTCCTCGGGGCCCAGGCAGGAGCTCGGCGCCGGCCCCAGGAACGGGAGCCGGCCACAGCCGGGCAGCAGCAGCGCGGCGGACAGGGCGGAGGCGCCGAGCAGCGCGTGACGACGGGTCGGAGGAGCCATGGTCGAGGGCCGGTCAGGCGCCTGTCGGCTGCGCCGTGCGCCAGAGCAGGCGGAACCACACCTGTGTTCCGTCCTCGAGGGTGTGGACGTCGCACTCACCGTTCTCGGTGGGGACCAGCTCCTGGGCGGTGGAACGCCGACGCTCGGCGGCCAGCACCGTGTACTCGTCCTCCACCCGCAGCACCGGATAGGGCGATTCCTCGGTGCCCTCGCCCGCAGTGCGGATGCTGTCCATCGCCAGCAGCGCGAACTTGCGCTCGCGGGTCGCGTCCGCGTCCTCGCCGAGCGCCGCATAGGCCTGGGATAGGTGCATGTGCGCGGCGGGGCTGAGGAAGATGCCGGGCATCTGCGCCCACAGTGCATCGATCACGCCCTGATGGTCACCGGCCTTCTCGAGCGGGGTCACGATCTGCGTGATCGCGACCATCGGGTTATAGCTCGGTGCCGCGGTGATCTCCCGATGCAGCGCCTCGAGGTGCTCCGGCGTCGGGTCGAGGGCGTACGCCTCCATGGTGTCCGGAAAGTTCACGGTGTCCCGTCCTGTGTCGAGTGCTGTGGGCAGTGAATGGCATCGGCGGTGAGGAGGCGGTGGCTCGCTCTGTCGGCTCCGATCCTACGGGGAGGCGGGAACCCGAGCATCGTCCTCCCGTCACTGGCCGGCGTCGGCACGGGCGAGACCCGCTCGAGGACGCAGGGGCTCGGCGCGCGACGCCGCTACGACGTGACCGGAACCCCGGCGTCGCGCTGGTACTGCTGGAACTCCTCAAGCGTCATGTCCTCGGCGAAGCTGCCGCCGGTGTCGAAAGCGTCCTCCTCCAACGGCTGGTCGAGGTACTCCTGGTACTCCGCTTCCCAGGCGTCGCGCTCCTCCTGCGGAGCCGTATCCGGGGGGCGAGGCCCGTCGGGGCCCCCGTGATAGTCGCGGTCGTTCTCGCGCCAGGCCTCGATCTCCTCTCGGGTGACCCCGTGCTCCCTCTCGATGCGCTCGTACTCCGCCTCGCTGGTGTCCTCGCGCCAGAACTGCCATCCCGGTCCCTCCGTCTGCTCGACCCAGTTGTCCTGCGCGGCGTGGCGGGCTTCGTGGGCGGCGATGTTGATGGAGTACGGATCCCAGGCCCAGTCCTCGTCGATCACGATGTGCTCTCCGCGGAACAGGTCGTGCTCCTTCCAGTAGCCCGCGGGCCCGCCGTCCCTGATGTCGTCGAAGTGCACGGTGATCTCCGCCTCGATGCCCTGCCGCTCGAGCTCCTGCTCGACGATCTCCTCGAGGACGAGCTGCTTCTCCTCGTTCGACATCTGATGCCACGCGATCGCGACCTCCATGGAGACGTTGTCCGGGTCTCCCGGGAGGATCTGGTCGTCGTACGGACCGAACCGGGCTCCGCTGAGATTCTCCTTGCCGGATGCACCGCTCCCGGGAGTCTCCGCTGCAGAGGCCGTGTTCTGCTGCTCGACCTCCTCGGACAGGGTCGCGGAGTGCTGTGCGAGATCCCCGCAGACCTGCTCCAGGAGCCGTCCGGCACCGCTGGACCACGACATGCGGAAGCCCTCGGCGTCCGCTCCCACCCAGAACCCCTCGCTGGCCCGCACCTGCCCGTCGAGGGTCGTGGCGTGGGATGTCAGGCGCTGCTGCGCTGCGTCGATGCGCGCTGCGAACTCACTGACCTGGTGGGGGTTCATGCCGAGGAACATCGATGCATCTCCTGGTGCGGCGAGCGGAAGGGGCCGACACGGCCGGGCAGCGACGGTGCTCGTCTCCCGGACCTCTGGCCTGTCCCTCACGCTAGCCGCGGCGTGGTGGGTCGTGCCATGGGGAGTTCTCTCCATGGCACGACCCACCTGGCGGCTCAGCCCCGCGCCGCCGCCTTCGCCGCAGCCGGCAGCACCGCCGCGATCCGGTCGAGGACCTGGTCGGTGTGGGCGGTGGAGACGAACCAGGCCTCGAAGGCCGAGGGAGGGAGGTACACCCCGCCCTCGAGCATCGCGTGGAAGAAGCGGGTGAACGCCTCGGTGTCCTGCGCCTTCGCGTCCTCGTAGGTCGTGACGGGCTCGCCGCGGAAGAACACCGAGAACAGGGTGCCGGCGGTCTGGACCACGTGCGGGACGCCCTCGGCGGTCAGCGCGTCGGCGACCAGCTGCTGCAGCGTCCGCGAGGCGCGGCCGAGCGTCTCGTAGGCCGCGTCGTCGAGCCCGGCGAAGGTCGCCAGCCCGGCCGCGGTCGCGAGCGGGTTCCCCGAGAGGGTGCCGGCCTGGTAGACGGGTCCGGCCGGGGCGAGCAGGCCCATCAGGTCCTCGCGGCCGCCGAAGGCGCCGACGGGCAGGCCGCCGCCGATCACCTTGCCGAAGGTCATCAGGTCCGGCGCCCAGTCCTCGCCGGTGCCGCGCGGGCCGTCGACCCCGTAGTGCCCCTCACGGCTCGCGCGGAAGCCGGTGAGCACCTCGTCGCTGATCAGCAGCGCGCCGCTCGCGTGCGCGGTCTCGGAGAGGAAGCGGTTGAAGCCCACCCCGTCCTCCGTCGGCGGCGTCACCACTCCCATGTTGGCGGGAGCGGCCTCGGTGATGATCGCGGCGATCTCCTGGCCGCGCTCGGCGAACAGTGAGGTCACGGCCGCACGGTCGCCGTAGGGGAGCACCACGGTGTCGCGCGCGGTCGCGGCGGTGACGCCCGCCGAGCCCGGCATCGCGAAGGTGGCCACGCCGCTGCCGGCCTCGGCCAGCAGCGCGTCGACATGCCCGTGATAGCAGCCGGCGAACTTCACGACCACGTCGCGGCCGGTCGCGGCGCGGGCCACCCGCAGCGCGCTCATCGTCGCCTCGGTCCCCGAGTTGACCAGGCGCAGCTGCTCGATCGGGCGGATGCGGCGCACGACCTCCTCGGCGAGGGTCACCTCGCCCGGCTGCGGGGCGCCGAAGGACAGCCCGCGGCCCGCGGCCTCGCGCACCGCCTCGACGACACGGTCGTCCGCGTGGCCGAGGATCATCGGGCCCCACGAGCCGACGAGATCCACGTACTCATTGCCGTCGGCGTCATGGAGCAGAGCGCCCTTGGCGTCGGTGAGGAACGGCGGGGTGCCGCCCACCGAGCCGAAGGCGCGCACGGGCGAGTTCACGCCGGAGGGGATCACCTGCTGGGCGCGGGTGAAGAGGTCGGCAGAGGCGGTGGTGCGGGTCATCGGGGCATCTCCTGATCAGAGGGCGGAGTGGTGGGTGACGAGGGAGGGGCGGAGGCTCAGAGGAATTCGCGCAGGTCAGAGGAATTCGCGCAGGTGGGCGGGCAGGCCCTCGCGGAACCAGCCGGCGACCTCGCTCGCGTAGTAGGTCAGCACGGTCGAGGCGCCCGCGCGGCGGAAGGCCAGCAGCGACTCCAGGATCATGCGGTCGCGGTCCACCCAGCCGTTCGCCGAGGCCGCCTCGATCATCGCGTACTCGCCGGAGACCTGATAGGCGCCGACGGGCACCGGCGAGGCCTCGGCGACATCCCGGAGCACGTCGAGATAGGGCAGGCCGGGCTTGACCATCACCATGTCCGCTCCCTCGGCGACGTCGAGCGCGAGCTCCCGCAGAGCCTCCCGGCCGTTCGCCGGATCCTGCTGGTAGGTGCGGCGGTCGCCCTGCAGGGAGGAGTCGACCGCCTCGCGGAACGGGCCGTAGAACGCCGAGGCGTACTTCGCGGTGTACGCGTAGACCGCGGTGTCCAGATGGCCGGCGCCATCCAGCGCATCGCGCACCGCGGCGATCTGGCCGTCCATCATCCCGGAGGGCCCCAGCAGGTGCGCGCCGGCCTCGGCCTGGGCGAGGGCCATCTCACGGTAGCGCGCCAGGGTGGCGTCGTTGTCGACGCGTCCCGCGGCGTCCAGCACCCCGCAGTGGCCGTGGTCGGTGAACTCGTCCAGGCACAGGTCGGCCATGATCACGGTCGCATCACCGAGCTCGGAGCGCAGGCGCGAGAGCGCCCGGTTGAGGATGCCGTCCGGGTCGGTCGCGCCGGAGCCGATGGCGTCCTTGAGCTCGGGTACCCCGAACAGCATCACGCCGCCCACCCCGCGCTCCACCGCCTCGTTCGCAGCGCGGACCAGGGAGTCCATCGTGTGCTGGACGACGCCGGGCATCGAGCTCACGGGGCGGTTCTCGCTCGCACCCTCGCGCACGAACATCGGCAGCACCAGATCGGCGGGCCGGAGGGTCTGCTCACGCACCAGGGAGCGCATCGCGGCGCTGCTGCGCAGACGACGGGGCCGATCGATCGGGCCGGGGAAGGATGAAGAGGTCATCGGGGCTCCTTAGGAAGAGCGGGAGAGGAATCAGCGGTCGACGGGTCTATGGCCGACGGGCCAGGAACTGACGAGCCTGCGGCGAGCACCTGCTGCACCGCGTCGGCGAGGGAATCATCCGTCGGCTGCTCCGCCTGCCGGGCGAGCGGCAGCCCCGCGGCGCGCACCGCGGCGGAGGTGGGGTCGCCGATCGAGATGATCGGGGTCGAGGGATGCACGCCCAGCGCGGCGGCGTGGCGGGCGATCATCGGGCTGGTCAGCACGATCGCACCGTAGCGCCCGGTCGCCAGAGCAACGGCGACCGGGGCGGGGGGCTCGAGCCGCTGCGGACGGTAGGCGGTCACCTGGTGGACCCGGTAGCCCTTCGCCCGCAGTCCTTCGGGGACGGTCGGGGAGGCGGCGGCAGAGGCGGGAAAGAGCACCGTGGCCCCCGCCGGCGCAGACGGCATCTCCGCGACCAGGGCCGCACCGGAGCCACCGGCGACCATCGTGGCCGTGATCCTGAAGGCGTCCAGCGTCGCCGCGGTGCCGGCGCCGACGGCGATCACCTCGGTGCCCGGCGGCACCACCACCGCGCCGAGCGCCTCGGCGGCGGTGCGGGAGGTGATCACCAGATGGGAGTAGGCGCCGCCGGTGAGCCGCTCCCGGGCCACGGCGAGCTCCTCGTCCGTGGCGTGCTCGAGCCGGATCAGCGGCTGATGCTCGGCCTGGATCCCGCGCTCCCGCAGCCGGGCCAGCAGCGTCGCTCCGCGCCCGGCCGGTCGGGCGACCAGCACGGGACGGGGAGCGTCGAGCGGGGACATCAGGCCTTGGCCTCCGCGAGGATCTCCCCGGCACCGCGATCGAGGAGATCGCTCGCGAGCTCGGCCCCGAGCTCTGCCGGCACCGAGCCGGCACCGGAGAGCTGATCCACCGTGAGGTCCAGCGCCACCCGGGCCTCGCCCTCGACGACATGGCTGCCGTCGGGACGGATCGCGAGCCCGCGCAGCCGCAGCACGTGGCTGCGGGGCTGACCTCCGCTGTGCTCGCCGTCGCTGGGCGCTCCGCTGCCGTGCACGCCGCCGCCGTCGCTCTCGTCGCGGTCGGCGAGCTCGAGCTCGGCGTAGGCCGCGACCGGAGCGGAGCAGCCCGCCTCGAGCGTGCGCAGCAGCGCCCGCTCGGCGGTGACCGCTGCGCGGGTGGCGGGGTCGTCGACCGCGGCCAGCCGGTCGGCGAACCAGGGAGCGGTCGCGAGCGCGGCGGTGGTCGCCTCGACGGCGAGCGCGCCCTGGGCGGGGGCTGGCAGCATCACGTCGACCGGCAGCAGCTCGCTGATCGCGGCGTCGCGGCCCACTCGGCGCAGCCCGGAGGCGGCGAGCACCACTGCGTCGAGGTCTGCGTCCTCCCCGAGCGCCCGGGCCAGTCGGGTCTCGACGTTGCCGCGGATCCCGAGCACCTCCAGATCCGGCCGGGCCCGCAGCAGCTGGGCGGCGCGGCGCGGGGAGCCCGTGCCGACCTTCGAGCCCGCCGGCAGCTCGGCGAGGGTGAGCCCGTCGCGGGCGCAGAGCGCATCGCGCGGATCCTCCCGGGCCGGGTAGCAGGCCAGGGTGATCTCCTCCAGCGGTGCGGTGGGAAGGTCCTTGCAGGAGTGGACCACCACGTCGACCTTCTCATCCAGCAGCGCCTGACGGACGGCGGTGACGAACACGCCGGTACCGCCGATCTGCGCGAGCGGGCTGATGCGGTCACGGTCTCCGCGGGTGCTCAGGTGCACCAGCTCGACGGCGTGGTCGGTGCCCGCCACCAGCGCCTCGCCCACCTGCCCCGACTGGGTCAGCGCGAGATCGGAGGCGGGGGTGCCGATCCGTAGGGCGGAGCCGACGGAGGCCGCGGCCCCGGCGGTCCCGGCAGCGCCGAGGGGGCCGGGCGTCACGAGCCCGCTCCTGCTGTGGCCGCCTCTGCTCGCGCGCGCTCCACATCCCGCTCCGAGTCCACGGCACTGGTCGTCGGGCGGCACAGACGGCCGACGCAGCAGTTCGCCCCGCAGACGTCCGGCGTGCTGCCGAAATCGGTGACGATGCGGCGGGGGAACTGTGCATCCAGTCGCTCCTGGACCAGATCGGCCAGCGCGGCGATGAATCGGGGATCCTCGCCGGAGGTCGCGACGCGGCGGAAGTCGAGCCCCTTCTCCTCGGCGGTCTCCTTCGCCTCGGTGTCCAGGTCCCAGACCACCTCGACATGGTCGGTGACGAAGCCGATCGGGACCACGATCACGGCATCGGCCACATCGTCGGCGGCGAGCTGCTCGATCACGTCGTTGACGTCGGGCTCGAGCCAGGGGATGTGGGGCGCCCCGGAGCGGGACTGGTACACCAGCTGCCACTGCGGGAGCTCGGGGACGTCGTCGTGCAGCTGCTCCATCACCCAGCGGCAGGCGGAGAGATGCTGTTCGACATACCAGCCGCCGGAGCCCTCGACCCGGGTCTCCTCAGGGCCGGAGGCCTCGGCCATCGAGTTCGGCACGGAGTGGGTGGAGAACAGCACCGCGATCCGATCGGCGTCGTGCCCGGCCGCGGTGAGGCTCGCCAGGGCGCTGGCCACCCCGTCGACCACAGGTTCGAGGAACCCCGGATGGTTGAAGTAGACGCGCACCTTGTCGATGCTCACCTCTCCGGCCAGACCGGTCTCCTCGAGCACCATGCCGAAGTCCTCGCGGTACTGCCGACACGAGGAGTAGGACGAGTAGGCACTGGTCACCAGGCCCAGGGCGTGGCGGTGGCCGTCCTCATGCAGGGCACGGACCGCCTCGGCGTTGTAGGGCGCCCAGTTGCGATTGCCGAAGTAGATCGGCAGGTCGATCCCGCGGCCGGCGAGCTCCTGTTCGAGGGCGAGGATGATCGTCTCGTTCTGCGCGGTGATCGGGCTGCGGCCACCGAGGGCACGGTAATGGCCGGCGACCTCCTCGAGGCGTTCGTCGGGGATCCCACGTCCCCGGGTGACGTTGCGCAGAAACGGGATCACGTCGTCCTGACCGTCGGGGCCGCCGAACGAGGAGAACAGGATCGCGTCGAAGGGCTTCTGCTCGCCGCGCCGGGCATGGGTGGCGGAGTCGGGCGCCGCAGGGCGCGGGCGGGCCATCGACGGGCTGGACGTCGAGGGGCTGGGCATCGGCGGGGTGGAGTCGGTCATGGTGAGTCCTCGATGGTGGGGTGGGTCAGGCGAGCAGCGCGGCGACGTCCTCGAGGGAGTCGAGGCGTCGGCCGGTGTGGAAGGGCAGCTCGTCGCGCACGTGCAGACGGGCGTCGGAGTAGCGCAGGTGGCGCATCATGTCGACCAGGTCGTGGAGGTCATCCGCCTCGAAGGAGAGCAGCCACTCGTAGTCGCCGAGCGCGAAGGCGGCGACGGTATTGGCGTTGACCTGCGGGTAGTCGCGACCCAGCATCCCGTGCTCGCGCAGCATGCGGTTGCGCTCGTCGTCTGCCAGCAGGTACCAGTCGTAGCTGCGCACGAAGGGGTAGACGGTGATCCACTGCTTGCGCTCGAAGCCCGGGACCATGAACGAGGGTGCATGCCCCTTGGCGAACTCGGCCATGCGGTGCACGCCCACGCCTGCCCACTCGCGGTGCAGCCAGGTCCCGGCGAGGGAACGCTCGAACTCGCGCAGCGCGGTCTGCAGATCGGCCGGGTCATCCGCGGCCAGCCACAGCATCAGGTCCGCCTCGGCGCGGAAGCCCGAGACGTCGTAGAAGCCGAGGATCTCCACGCCGCCCTCGGAGGCGGACTCGATGAGCTGGGTGACCTCCTCCAGGGACGACCGGATCTGCGCGGTGGTCAGCTCGCCGTCCTCGGTCAGGCCCGAGAGCCGACGGAACACGGTGTAGCTGGTGTATCGGGTGGTCTGCGCGATGTCCTCGACGGACTGCGCTTCCTGAGCGGGGGTGTCGGTCATGAGGGGTTTCCTTCCGAGGGGGTGGTGTCTTCTGCGAGCGACTGTTCGGCGCGGACGATCGCGTCGATGCCGGTGCCGGCTCTCCAGGAGCCGACCAGTTCGAGGGAGGGCTGCTCGCTGAGCAGCCCGGAGAGGGCGTCGAGGGCGGCGCGGTGGCCGGCCTGGGGCTGCCGCATGGCACGCTCCCAGTCGATCACCTCGGAGGCCAGGAGCTGCGTGCCGGACAGCGGGGCCCCCAGGATGCGGGATGCATCGGCCAGGGCGAGGCCGACGATCTCGCCCCGAGCAGGCAGCTGCTCGCCGGGGCGGCCGTAGGACAGGCGCAGCAGATGCGGGCTCCCGGCGGCGGGCAGGGCGTCGTGCAGCGCCTGCTGCACGTGCTCCCATTTGGCGCTCGCATGGGTCAGCGCTTTCGCGCGGATCCCGTCGGTGCCCGGGGCGACCAGCGCGCCGGTGCCCGAGGGGAAGGCGTTCAGCGCCGGGGAGTCCACCACCAGGGCCACCAGGCGCACAGGGGCCGACGGGGCCTGCGGGATCGCCTCTGCGATCCCCGGTGTCGCCTCCCGCAGCAGTTCCCGGGCTGTGTCCGGTGGGCAGGCGAGGACCAGGCGGTCCGCGGTGAGCTCCTCCTGGCGAGAGGTGCGGACCGTCCAGCCGGTCTCGTCCCGGCCGAGATCGACGACCTCGACCCCGGTGCGCAGGATGCCGCCCTCGGCGAGGAACTGCGCCTGCAGCGTCTGGGGCAGGAGCGCCATGGTGGGGGACAGGGCGTGCACGCGGGTGCCGGCGCTCGCGGCGGTCCGGGCGCCGGCGCTGCGTCCTCGGGTCCGTCGCACCGCAGCGGTGAGGGAGCCGTGCTCGGCCAGGCCGCGGCTCAGCGCGGGGGAGGCGGCGGCGAACTCGAGGGTCGTGGGATCCGCGGAATGCACTCCGCCGACCACCGGGGCGACCAGTCGCTCGAGCACCTTCCGGCCGAGCCGCCTGCCCACCACCTCGGCGACGGTCGCCCCGGGACGGGCGCCGACGCGGGCAGGGAGGAACCGCTCGAGGCTCGCGCGCAGCGCCCCGGCGGTGCCGAGCACCGCCCGGGCATCGGCCGCGAGGGGCCGGCCGGGGATCCCCAGCAGGCTGCCGCCGGGGGCGCGGTGCACGCCTGCGGAGGAGACCACCCGGCTGCCCAGACCCTCACGCGGGGCGACGACCTGTTCCGCCAGCCCCAGCTCGGTGACCAGCGCATCGACAGCTCCGGCACCGGTCGAGTAGGCCTCGGCGCCGATGTTCACCGCCAGCCCCCCGGCGCCCGGCAGCGCGGCCTGCGCGATCGCGCCGCCGATGCTCCCGGTCGCCTCGAGCAGCACCACCCGGTGCCCTGCGCGCAGGTGGCGTTGAGCGGCGAGCAGGCCGGCCAGGCCGCCGCCGACGACGAGGGTGCGGGTGGTCATGCCGTGGCGGGATCCTGCGAGTGGACGTCCTGCGCGAGGGCGTCCTGCTCGTGGAGGAAGCTCACCAGATCGGTGAGGACCTGCGGGTCGGTGTCCGGAGGGACGCCGTGACCGAGGTTCACCACGTGACCGCTCGCACCGGCGCCGGCCGCGAGCACTCCGCGAGCCTCCGCGAAACGGGCCTGCTCGGAGGTGAACAGCACGGCCGGGTCGATGTTGCCCTGGAGCGGGGTGCCCGCCGGCAGCATCTCGAGAGCCTGGTCCAGCCGCAGCCGGTGGTCCACGCCCATCACGGTCGCGCCGGCCGCATGCATCTGGGGCATGAGGTGCGAGGCGCCGACACCGAAGTGGATGCGCGGCACCGGCAGGTCGGTGACGTGGGCGAGAGCTGCCGCAGAATGCGACTGCACATGGGTGAGGTACTGCTCGGAGCTCAGCGCGCCGACCCACGAGTCGAACAGCTGCACCGCGGAGGCGCCGGCCAGCACCTGGGCGCGCAGGAAGCGGCCCGAGAGCTCCGCGACCCAGGCCGCCAGGCGCGCCCAGACCTCGGGCTGGGAGCGCATCAGCGCCCGGGTGCGCAGGTGGTCGCGGCTGGGGCCGCCCTCGACCATGTAGCTGGCCACGGTGAAGGGAGCGCCGGCGAAGCCGATCAGGGGAGTGGTGCCGAGCTCCGCGACGGTCAGACGCACAGCCTCGCGGATCGGTTCGAGCGCCGCGTCGTAGTCGTCGCCGAGCACGGGCAGGGCGTCGACGTCGGCCTCGGTGCGGATCGGGTGCTCGAAGACGGGGCCCACGCCGGGCTTGATCTCGACGCCGAGCCCCGCCTGGCGGGCGGGCACCACGATGTCGGAGAAGAAGATCCCAGCATCCACCTGATGGCGGCGCACGGGCTGCACGGTGATCTCCGCAGCCATCTCCGGGCGCACGCACGAGTCGAGCATCGTGGTGCCCTCGCGCAGCGAGCGGTACTCCGGCAGCGAACGGCCGGCCTGTCGCATGAACCACACGCTGGGGGTGGCGCTCCTCACGCCCCGCAGCTCGCCGAGCAGTGAGGCGTCGGCC
Organism: Brachybacterium sp. AOP42-C2-15; assembly: GCF_052377065.1. Lineage (NCBI taxonomy): Bacteria > Bacillati > Actinomycetota > Actinomycetes > Micrococcales > Dermabacteraceae > Brachybacterium > Brachybacterium sp. AOP42-C2-15. The sequence goes on along the minus strand of NZ_JBQSWK010000004.1, from coordinate 88,483 downwards.
ACCCCGCCCTCCGCAGCGGAGCGCTGCAGGGGGTGCTCCGCGGGCAGGGCCGAGGGGGTCCCGGGAGGGGTCGTGGAGGCGATCGCGGGGGCGGTGGCGAGGCCGGGGCCTGGGGCGTTCCCGGTATCTGACAGGTGTCGCGATCGATCTGACGCGCTGTCGCCAAAAAGGTGCTCTGACGTAGGGTTCTTGTTCATGGCGACACCATTGTGCACAGGTTCGATGACGGAGTTCCCAGGGATCGGAACATCGCCCCGAAGATGCCTAGACTGGCGATCATGCTCGCTGCCCTCCGCGCTTCCCACGAGCACCTCGACCTCGGGGTGCTCGATGCCCTGACCCGTGGCGCGGACGCCCTCCCGGCCGTGATCCAGGAGCTCCAGCGCGAGCGCGCCGCCGTCACCGGCGAGCCCCCGGTGGTCGCGGGCGAAGTGGTGGTCAGCACCTGCAACCGGCTCGAGGTCTACCTCGACACCGACCGCTTCCACGAGGGCGTGGACCTGGTCCTCGACGCGGTGGTCCGCACCAGCGGGATGGACCGCGAGGTGGTCTCCCTCTGCTTCGACGCGGCGATGGACACCCCCGTCCCCCAGCACCTCTACGAGGTCACCTCCGGGCTGCGCTCCCTGGTGATCGGCGAAGCGGAGATCGGCGGACAGGTGCGGCAGTCCTACGAAGCTGCCCGCCGCGAAGGCCGCACCACCTCGATGCTCCACGACCTCTTCCAGCACGGCTTCCGCTGCGCGAAGGCCGTGGCCACCCAGGCGCCGGTGGGCGCCGCAGGCCGCAGCGGCGCAGCGGTCGCGGTGGATCGGGCCGACGTCGAGCTGGGCGGCTTCACCGGCCGCAGCGTGCTGATCGTCGGCACCGGCGCCTACGCCCGGCTGGGGCTCGCCGAGCTGGCGCGCCGCGGGGTGCAGGACGTGCGCGTGTTCTCCCCCTCGGGACGTGCTGCCGGCTTCGCCGAACGGCACGGCGTCGAGACCGTGGACGAGACGCAGCTCGAGCGCGCGATCCGCGAGGCCGATCTGGTGCTGGCCTGCTCCGGCCGCGGCACCTCCCTGTTCCCCGAGCTGTTCCTGAATGCCGGGCGCACCGTCGTGCTCGACCTCGCCCTCCACTCCGACCTGCACCCGCTGGTGGGCCACCTCAAGGGGGTCACGGTGCTCGGGCTCGCAGATCTCCGGCTCGACACCGAGGCCGAGACCGACCCGGCGCTGCTCACCGCCCGCACCATCGTCGCCGAGAACGTCGAGGCCTTCCGCACCCAGCAGGAGGTGCGCCGGATCGATCCCGCGATGGCCGCGCTGCGACGCGAGGTGTTCGATGCGGCCGACGGGGAGATCGACCGGCTGCGCCGGGACGTCTCCGGCGAGACTGCGGACCAGCTCGAGCGGTCCGTGCGCCGGATCCTCTCCAAGGTCATGCACCAGCCCGCCGAACGTGCCCGCCACCTCGCGGAGACCGGCTACGCAGATGCCTACGTCGAGGCCTTCCACACCATCTTCGGGATCGACATCTCCGCGGGCGGGAGCTCGACCGGGGGCGCGGGCCTCGACGCGTCGGGGGCCGACGGCGGTGGCTCCGAGCTGGAGCCCGTGCCGGCCGGCTGGATGCGGGTGGACCGCACTCTGCCGCCGTTCTCGACGGCGCCGACGGGAAGCGGGGAGGGATCCGGCGCCGAGGTCCCGACCGAGCTCTCCTCGGCGACGATCGCGCGCGTCGCGCTGCGCGACGGGGAGTGTCCGGTGGGCTTCGGGCCGGCGGCGACCGGCCGGATCAGCTCCGGGGACTGATCAGTCCGGGGTCGGGGCTGCTCCTGGGCGCGTCGCCGGGGCCATCTCCTGCGAGGCGAGGGCACGGAGACGGCGATGGTCGAGGATCTCCGTCCAACGGCGCCCCGAGTCGATGACGCCGTCCTTGCGCAGCCCGCTCATCACCCGTGAGACCGAGGCGGTGGTGGATCCGGTGATGCTGGCGAGATCGGCGCGGGAGAGCGGGATCTCGATGAGGGTGCCCGTCGCCCCGGGTTCCCCGAACTTCTCGGCCAGCCACAGGAGCACCGCCGCGACCCGCTCCGCGACCGTCGCCGTGGACTGCTTCGTCACCGACGACCTGGCCAGCGCCAGCTGGATCGAGACGGCATGGAGCACGCGCAGGGCGACCCGTGGCTGCTGCGTCAGGATCTCGCGGAACTCCCTGGTCCCGATCTGCAGCGCGCAGACGTTCGTCAGCGCCTGGACCGTCTCGGTGTGCTGTGACCGCCCCAGGATCTCCAGGTCGCCGAACAGGTCGCCGGGCGCGAGGAAGTCGACGACCACGTCGTGCCCGTCTGCCGTGGAGCGGAACGCCTTCGCCCGGCCCGACGCGAGGATGTACAGGTGATCTGCGCGGTCCCCCGCCCGATAGAGGGGGGCGTCCTCGTCCCAGGTGTGCGCGATCATCTCCGCGTTGACAGCGGTGAGCTGATCCGCGGTGAGATCGCGGAACAGGTCGACGCCCTGCAGCACCTGCAGCCGCACGTCCTTTGAGCAGGCGTGGGGGCGAGCGGCGAGCGAAAGCAGCGGGATGCGGCGACGTCCCGTCGGGGCGTCGGGCGGGGACGGTCGAGTGCCGAGCTCTGGTGCGGTGTTCACGGTGGGGCCTCCACACCGCATGAGACCAGAGACGGCCGGAAGAATCCACTGCGGCCCACCGGAGCCCCGCATCCTCGTGCTGTGCGATCACCGAGGGCGATGCGGAAAATTGCTCCAGGACATGGACGGAATGCAGATTCTCTGTGCCGAAACTGCCCTATCCGAACAACCTTGACACTTCCTGGGAATAGTGGGTACTTTTCCTCACACCCGGTGACCTGCACCAGAGCAGGTTGCGTCCACAAAGAACGGTGAGCCAGGCGTGAGCGTGAAGAATCATCGTCCGCAGGACCAGGCATCCACGTCGGAGATCGCGATATCCAAGGGATGGGTGCAGGGCATCGCGCTGGTGCTCATCTTCGGATTCTTCGTGATGGGCGTTCTCGCGTACCGGACCTATACCCACTCGATGCCGCAGCCCCAGCAGGTGGTCAGCGAGGACGGGGACGTGGTCTATACGCACGAGGAGATCACCCGCGGCCAGAACGTGTTCCTGACCCGGGGCATCCAGCAGTACGGCTCGATCCTCGGCCATGGGGCCTACCTCGGACCCGACTACACGGCCGAGTACCTTCGCCTGAGCAGTGAGCACATCCATCAGCAGCTCGAGCAGCAGGGCGTGCAGGAGCCCGCGGCCGCCACTGCGGAGATGCAGCGCACCAACCGGTACGACGAGGAGTCAGGCGTCCTGGTGCTGACGGACGAGCAGATCAGCGCCTTCGAGGAGATCAAGGCGTACTACGGGGATTTCTTCGGCGAACCGTCCACCGCCCACGGGCTGATCCCGAACGCGATCACCGATCCGCAGGACATCCATGACCTCACCGCCTTCTACGCCTGGACGGCGTGGGCGAGCGCCGCGGAGCGACCCGGTCTGGACTACTCGTACACCAACAACTGGCCGGCCGAGCCCCGCGTCAACAACCATCCCACGGCGGACATCCTGGTGTGGTCGGCGATCTCCCTGGTCGCGCTGCTGGCAGGCCTCGGCATCCTGTTCGCCGTCTACGGCCGCTGGAGCAGCAACCTGGGCTGGAAGGGCAACGACACCGCGCGCCTGAAGTTCCTCCAGCCCGGTGAAGTGGGGATCACGAAGGCTCAGCGTTCCACTGCCTGGTTCTTCCTCGTGGTCGCCCTGCTGTTCCTCATCCAGGCCACCGTGGGCGCGTCCGTCGAGCACTATCGGGTCGAGATCCAGGGCTTCTTCGGCTTCGACCTCGCGCAGATCTTCCCGTTCAACCTCGCCCGGACGTGGCACGTGCAGCTCTCTCTGCTGTGGACGGCCGCCACCTTCCTGGCCGCCGCGATCTTCCTCGCCCCGATCATCGCGGGCAGGGAGCCGCGTGGTCAGCACCTGCTGTCCTACGGCCTGCTGGGCGCCCTCGCGCTCGTCGTGGTCGGCATGTTCGGCGGCACCGCCATCAGCATCTACGGCCCGGACTGGGCAGCGGATTCGGCGTTCTTCTCCCAGCAGTGGGAGTACTTGGATCTGCCCCGCGCCTTCCAGGTGCTCCTGGTGATCGGGCTGTTCCTGTGGTTCCTGATCATCATCCGCGCGATCCGTTCGCGGCTGCGGACCGAGTCGAAGTTCAACATGCCGTGGCTGTTCGCCTACGCGGCGCTCGCGATCCCCGCCTTCTACGCGGTGGGCCTCCTGGCGACGAACGAGACGCACCTGACGGTGGCCGAGTTCTGGCGGTTCTGGGTGGTGCACCTGTGGGTCGAGGACTTCCTCGAGCTGTTCACCACGGTGATGGTGGCCTACCTCTTCGTGATGCTGGGCGTGGTGCGCCGCAAGATCGCCATCCAGATCATCCTGCTCGACGTCATCCTCTACTCCTCGGGCGGGGTCATCGGCACCATGCACCACCTGTACTTCTCCGGGACCCCGGTCGAGCACATGGCGCTCGGCGCGGTCTTCTCCGCCCTGGAGGTGATCCCGCTGACGTTCCTGACGGTCGAGGCCTGGACGTTCCTGCAGCTCGGATCGCGCCAGGAGTCCCGCTCCAGCGCGCCCTTCCCGCACCGGTGGGCGGTCATGTTCCTGGTCGCCGTCGGCTTCTGGAACTTCCTCGGCGCGGGTGTCTTCGGCTTCCTGGTGAACCTGCCCGTGGTGTCCTACTACCAGATCGGCACCTCCCTGACCGCGAACCATGCGCACGGCTCCATGATGGGCGTGTACGGGATGCTGGCCGTCGGCCTGGCGCTGTTCGCGCTGCGCTACATCATCCCGCCGGAGAAGTGGCCCGATCGCCTGGCCAAGCTCTCCTTCTGGTCGCTCAACATCGGGCTCGCGTGGATGATGTTCGCGACCCTGCTGCCGCTGGGCGTGCTGCAGCTGTGGGCCTCCGTCAACGAGGGGTACTTCGAGGCCCGTACGCTGGGCTACCTCACCCAGCCGGGCAACGTGGCCCTGGAGTGGATGCGCATGCCCGGCGATGTGCTGTTCCTGGTCGGAGGTGTCCTCCCCTTCGTGTACATCACCTGGCTCGGGGTGCGCTACGGCGTGAAGGCGACGGTCACGCGGATGGAGCCGGAGACACTGTTCGTCGAGGAGCACCCGGAAGCTCGCGAGGACCGCACGGGCCGCGCCGAGGCACCGGCCACGGCCGCCGTGACCGCCACGGACGCCCTGCCGCCCAGCAGGTACGCCTCCGACCGCCGCCGACCGAACGAGGAGGGGCCCGCATCATGAGCGCCATCGAGCCCGCCGCGTGGCTCTCCGCCGGCTATGCCGTGGCCCTGCTGCTGATCGCCTACGGCATCGACCTGCTGGCCAAGCGCGCCCATGTCGCGAATGACGATCAGCAGACCCGCGGCTTCGTGTATCACGACGATCACGATGCCTGGCTGTGTCCCGAGGACCAGTGGCTGTGGCCCCAGTCGTTCGATCCCGAGAACCGCGTGATGCGCTATCGCGGCAGCCCTGCGGTCTGCAACTCCTGCCCGGTCAAGGACAGCTGCACCTCGTCGGACGATGGTCGTGAGCTGGGGCAGACGGTCGATGCGTGGCCGTCCTCGGAATCCGCCCGATTCCATCGCGGGATCGCGTGCGCCGTGACCGTGCTCGCCGTGTCGTGGCCGGTGGTCGCCTCCTTCACGGTCGAGCACTGGGCCGGTCAAGTGATGCTGCTGGCCACCGCCCTCGTGATCGCGATCGCCGGGCTGCCGCTGTGGTCGCATCTGCGCCGCACCCCCGTGGACCCCGACGGCGTGCTGTTCAAGTCGCTGGACGAGAACCTGGACGATCGGGCCCTGGCGTTCGAGAACCTCGAGCGCCGCCGCACCAGCTACGCCTCTGATCGACGGACCGCCATGGACTCTCCGGTGCCGCTGCTCCTCGGGCGGACCCGCTACGCCTCCGACCGAAGGGACGCCGACGAGAATGCCTAGCCAGATGCTCATCGCGATCGTGGTGATCGCCCTCCTGCTCGTGCTGGTCATCGTCTCGCTGAAGGTGGTGCGCGAGTACGAGCGGCTGGTCGTCTTCCGCCTGGGCCGTCTGCGCGGCCCGCTCGGCCCGGGCCTCGTGCTCATGCTGCCGTTCCTGGACCGCTCGGTGCGGGTGGATCAGCGCGTGGTCACGTTGACCATCCCGCCGCAGGAGGTCATCACGCGCGACAACGTCACCGCCCGTGTGAACGCCGTGGTGATGTTCAGGGTGGCCGACCCGGTGCGCTCGGTGATGGAGGTGGAGAACCACGCGGTCGCCACCTCCCAGTTCGCCCAGACCACCCTCCGCTCCGTGGTGGGTCGCGCGGACCTGGACACGCTCCTGGCCCACCGCGCGGACCTCAACGAGGACCTCCAGCAATCCATCGCCCGCCAGGCCGTGCCATGGGGCGTGGACGTCTCGGTGGTGGAGATCAAGGATGTGGAGATCCCGGAGATGATGCAGCGGGCGATGGCCCGCCAGGCGGAGGCCGAGCGTGAGCGACGGGCCAAGGTGATCAGCGCCCATGGCGAGCTCGAGGCGTCGGAGGAGCTGCGCGACGCGGCGAAGACCCTCAGCGAGGCCCCCGCCGCGCTGCAGCTGCGCTACCTGCAGACCCTGCTCGAGCTGGGGGCTGACCAGAACTCCACCGTGGTCTTCCCGCTGCCGATGGACATCGTCGGGCCCCTGATGGGTGCGCTGGACAACTTCTCCTCTCGCGACGATGCTCGTCGTGAGCCGACAGCGACCCCGGCCCCGGCCGAACAGCACGGACTGGCCGTTGTCGACGACCGCGCAGAAGGGCGATCAGGATGAACGACATCGAACCCGACGGTGGACCGAGCGCTGAAACCGCCACCGCAGCTGGAACCGGAGCCGTCTCCGCCACCGGCCCCGAGGCCGTCCATGACGATGCTGCTGCACCCCCCGGCCGTCGCGTGCGCCTCGTGCCCACCCCGCCAGGCTTCTGGTGGGTGCTGCTGGGAGCCATCGTGACGCTGCTCGGCCCGTTCTTCGGCATCCTCATCGGCAGCACCGTCGGCAGCCACGACACCGCCGGCCGGATGGATCCGCTGTACTGGGGATTCTTCCTCGGTGGCCTCGTCGGAGTCCTGGGCCTGCTGGCGGGTGCCTTCGGCGTCATGAGGCTGATGCGCCGCTCACGGTCGAGCACCAGGCAGGAGGGCCCGTGAGCATGTCCCGCACGCAGCCGGCGGCCGTCGCCGAGCCCTGCGCCGCCGAACCCTGTCCGGCCGTCGCCGAATCCTGCCCGGCCGTCGCCGAACCCAGGCCGGATGGTCCCGCACCGGCTCCCGGCAGCAGCGGTTTCCGATCGGACCGGGCCGCAGACCGAGTGATGCGCCGTGCCCTCCGGATCCCGGACATCGATCTGAGGTCCGGGGGGGCCGCACACCAGGCCTTCCGGATCTCCGTCATCATCTCGGCCCTGCGCTGTGTCATCACCTACGTGCTGATCCCGGTGCTGGTACCGATCTTGAGCCTTGCCGGCTGGGTCGCCGCTCCGGTAGGGATCGTGCTGTGCGCGATCGCCGCGGTGAACGGCGTGATCAGCGTGCGCCGTTTCTGGCGCGCCGATCACCCGCACCGATGGACCTACACCGCCTTCATCGGGGTCGTGTTCGCGATCCTGACCATCTCCGTGATCACAGAACTGAGCCGATGGGGAGTCCTGCCGTGAGCACCGCACACAACTCGAGAACCGTTCCCTCCAGAACCGACGCAGCCCATGACGAGACCCTGCGCAGCACTCCACCGACCACCGAGGGGTGGACCCCCGAGGACAGAGCGCCGAGCGCGGCCGAGAACAACTTCATGAGCTTCGCCCTGTTCAGCGTCCTCATCCTCTTCGGGATCGGCTGCTTCGTCCTCCTCTGAGAGCACGCACCCGTCGTGGTGAACAGAGCCTGGACGCGCGACGATCGACGGTCGCGTCGACGCCGGGGTGACCCGTCCGATCGGGGCCGAGGACCGATCAGCCCCGGCGTCTGAACAGCCCGCGCCAGCCGCGGCGCGCGGAGGCGTCCGCACGGCGGCGCTCCTGGTCGGGCCCGTGCTCCTCCTCGGGCCCGGAGTGGTCCTCGGGCTCGAGCCTCAAGCCGTCCTCGTCGACCCAGACATCGGTCCAGCCGATGTCGGACTCATCGCGAGGGCTGTACTCGCGACGCGGGCCCAGCACCTCTCGGACGTCCTCGAGGTCGATCTCGGCAGGGGCCCGGACCTCTTCGCCGCGATGCGGCACCGGGCAGGTCCAGAAGTACGGACATCCGGGACAGCCGGCGGTCTCCTCGTCGGGAGCCGCCTCGCGCTGCATCTGGACGCCGTCCATCTGCTGCAGCATGCGCAGGCGCGACTCGAACGGATTGATCTCCATGGCCTGCTCAGCGTACTGCGCCGAGCGGCAGCGGCGCCGCACGGCCAGGCCGGCCCGGCGTAGGATCGAGGGTGAGGCGCCGCCCACCGCGTCACCTCACCGCGCCGTTCCCAGGAGACCCCGATGAGCACCCCGCAGCAGCGCGTCCACGACGCCACCCGCCGTCTGCTCGATCTGCTCGAGCACGGGGAATCCCTCACCCCGGAAGCGATCGAGCTGCGCGCCGAGCTCGCGGAGGCCACCGCTGAAGCCGGCCATCTGGACGATGCGTACTACCAGGTCGAGGAGCTGCTCAAGGACGCCCAGCGCCACCACGGTCCCGACCACGAGGCCGTCACCCGGTCACGGGCAGCGGTCGAGGCGGTCCGGGAGATCGGGATGCGCGCAGTCGGCATGGGCGACTCCGCCGCCCAGGGCTGACCGGCCCTCCGCCTCACCAGCTGAAGCCCGCCTCGCGGAGCCGCACGTCGACCTCGTCCTGCATCGACGCGGCATAGGTGCTGGTGATGTGGTCGGCATCCAGGGACACCACCACGTTCCCGATCACCGGCGTGCATTCATCCTCAGGACACACCAGGTCGTTGACCTCGAGGGGGAAGACCCTCTCGCCCTGTTGGGTGAGCACGGGGGCATCGGGCCGCCCGGCGGTCAGGGCCTCGGGGATCGGGGGTGCGCAGGCGGGGGAATCCTCTCCCCGCTCGCGGACGCAGTCGGCCTGGTTCAGCGGCAGTCTGGGCAGGTCCCGCACCGCGATCACGTCCGTCCCGGCGGCGGTGAGCTCCGGGAGCGTGACCTCCAGGCCGGGCGCGACCACCTCTGTGCGCTCCGGGGTCAGGAAGGTGGAGTTCAGGACGACCGCATCAGGAGCGACCCGGTCGATGTAGGTATGCGCCTTGGCGCTCCAGGCGTCGCACTCGGGGGAGACCTGCGCGTCCGGGGCGTAGAGGCAGCCGCCCTTCCACAGCGTGATCAGGGTCCAGCCGTTCTCCTTGGCGAGCGGGATGAGGGAGCCGGTGAACTGCTCCATCCGTGAGTTGCCGACGCTGATCAGCACCTTGCCGTCCGGAGCGCCGGGGACGACGCCGCAGTCCTTGGGCAGCGGCTCGATGTCCGGCTGGGGAGCCAGTTCGCCGGTGCAGCCCTCTTCGCCCTTGGCCCAGTCCTTCGGGAGCAGGGCCTCAGAGGGCAGCGGTGCGGCATCGGGGTCGGCATCGGGGTGCACGGTGAAGTCGGGGTTCAGCACCCGGGCCCCGGGATTGTCGGCCACGGCGCGGGCCTGTGCGTCGCGCTGGTCGGCCAGCAGGTGCTGCTGGGCGGCGATCACGGGCGTGAGCGCCAGGGCCAGGCAGGTCAGCGCCACGGCGCCGGCACGCCAGGGCTTGGCGCTCGCCCATGGCCAGCGTCGCACGGGGGTGTCGACCAGCCGGGTCAGCAGCCAGGCCAGGAGAAGGGAGAGCAGGATCAGCACCAGGCCGTCGAGCAGCCCGGCCCGTTCCTTGCCCGTCGTCGCGAGGTAGAGGATCAGCAGCGGCCAGTGGACGAGGTAGAGCCCGTAGGAGATGTCCCCGAGCACCACCGCGGGACGGATCGAGAGCACACGGTCCACGCTCAGCGGATGCCCGGTGGTGCCGGCGGCGAGCACCAGCGCGGCCGCGGCGAGCGGCCAGGCGGCGATCCAGCCCGGGAAGGCACCCTGGACGTCGATGAGCAGGCCGCAGGAGACCAGGCCGATGATCCCCGTCCAGGCCATGATCACGCGCACCGGCAGGGGGAGCGAGGAGGGGGAGCGGGCGCCCGCGCGGGTCGCGCGACGGCGTCCACGGCGCGGCACGCGTCGGGAGCGGCGCTCGGCCCGCTGCTCCCACCACGGCAGGGCGAGGCCCAGCAGGGAGCCGGCCGCGAACTCCCACAGCCGGGTGAAGGTGTCGAAGTAGGCGATCTCCTGCTGGGTCGAGGTCGAGACCACGGACCAGACGAAAGAGGCCACCAGCACCGCGCCGAAGAGGAGCGCGAGCACTCCGCGGGCGCGCAGGCGCAGCAGGCGCGCCAGGAGCACCGCGGCGGCGATCAGCAGCGGCCAGGCGAGGAACACCTGCCCCTGGATCGACAGGGACCAGAAGTGCTGGAAAGCCGAGGGCACGGCTTCCTCCGCGGCGTAGTAGTCCACGCCCCGGGCGATGAACACCCAGTTCACGACGTGGAGGAGGGAGCCGATCGCGTCGGTGATCGAGGTCATCCAGCGATCGGGCGGCAGCACCAGGCGCACCCCGGCGAGGGTCGCGAGGACCACCACGGCCGTGGGCGGCAGGAGCCGCTTGAAGGTGCGCCCCCAGTACGCGAGCGGCGCCGTCGGACGACCTGCGTCCACGCGCCGCAGGAAGGTCCCCACCAGCAGGAAGGAGGAGAGGAAGAGGAAGACGTCGACGCCGCCGGAGACCCGGTCGAACCAGACGTGGTAGAGGACCACGAGGCCGATCGCGAGCCCACGCAGGCCGTGGAGCTCGGGGCGGAAGCGACCCGCGCCGGTGGTGGCGGGGGTCGGGGACGCGGAGGCGGCGGCGGGCGCGTCGACGGAGGAGGCTGCGGAGGTCACGGGTCGGGGGCGCTCCGTCAGCCGCGCAGGAATGCGGCGCACGCCTGCTGCAGCAGCAGCGGGTCGGCGGTCGCGCACATCTCTCGCGCGGAGTGCATCGAGAGCAGCGTGATGCCCACGTCGATCGTGGTCATCCCCAGCCGGGTCGCGGTGATCGGGCCGATCGTCGAGCCGCACGGCATCGCGTTGTTCGAGACGAAGTGCTGGTAGGGCACCCCGGCGCGCGCGCAGGCCGCGGCGAAGGCGGCGATCCCGACCGCGTCGGTCGCGTAGCGCTGCTGGGCGTTGATCTTGAGCATCGGCCCCCCGCCCAGCCGCGGGCGGGTCACGGGATCGTGGCGCTCGGGATAGTTCGGGTGGGCGGCGTGGCCGGCGTCGGCCGAGAGCACCATCGAGGACGCCAGCACCTGGCGGCGGCTCGACTCGTCCCCGCCGAGCGCCGCGTGCATCCGCACCAGCACATCCTCGAGGAACGGACCGGCGGCACCGGAGCGGGAGGCCGAGCCGACCTCCTCGTGGTCGTTGGCGACCATCAGCGCGATCGGGGCGGGCTCTGCGCCTGCGGGGCGGGCGTCCCCGCCGCCATGGACCGTGATCAGCGCCTGGAGCTCGGCGTGGACGGAGCTGAGGTTGTCCAGCCGTGCGGAGGCCAGGAACTCCTCGTGTGCGCCGAACAGCGCGGGCGCCTGGGCGTCCACGGTGAGCACGTCGAAGCCGACGATGTCCTCGGCGAGGAGCGGGTGCGTCGGCTCCCCGTCGGCGACCAGGTGCCCGGTGTCGTCGAGTGGTTGGGCGTGCGCGGCGAGAAGCACCCGCACGTCCACGTCGCCGATCCCCAGGATCGGCTGCATGTGCCGCTGAGGATCGAGCTGGAGACCGTCCTTGTTCACGGCCCTGTCCAGGTGCACCGCAAGCTGCGGCACCCGCAGCACCGGCGGGGTGGAGACCAGGGCGCGGCGACCATCGCGCAGCGTGAGCAGCCCGGCCAGGCGCAGCTCCCGGTCCAGCCAGGAGTTCAGCAGCGGGCCGCCGTAGACCTCGACCCCCACCTGGGAGAGGTTCTCGCGGCCCAGCTCGGGATTCGGCTTGAGCTTCAGGGCGGGGGAGTCGGTGTGGGAGCCGACGATCCGCCACGGCGTGGTCTCATCAGCCTGCTCCGGGGTGACCCAGGCGATCAGCGAGCCGTCGCGGATCACGTAGCGCGACTCGGCGACGTCCGCGGTCGACCAGTGCTCGGATTCCTGCAGCGGGGAGAAGCCCGCCGCGCGCAGCCGACGGGCGGCCTCCTGCACGGTGTGGAAGGAGGTGGGGGAGGCGGAGACGAACTCGCCCAGGTCGAGCGTCGTGGCCCGGGCGCGGGAGGAGGGTGCGGCGGCGGAGTAACGAGTCACGGGTTCATTGAACCATCGGTGCCCCGGCAGGGCAGCATGCGCAGCAGCCTCGCATCGCCCACCTGGAGCACGACCTCTGCAGAGCCGGTCTCGGAGATCTCGTTGAGGCCGGTGTAGGTGGCGGAGCGGCCGTGGATCTCCTGTGGGCCGAAGTCCAGGGCGTAGTCGACGTCCAGCTCTGCCGCGGCATCGCAGACCTCGGGATTCGTGCGCGCCTCATCGAGCTCGGCATTGAGCAGATGCACCTCGGGCTCCGCCTGGAAGCTCATGTAGGTGTTGAGCACCTGCCGATCGGAGATGGCGTACGCCAGGGAGCTGCCGTTCCAGGCGTTGGTCGCGATCACCGCGTCCTCGGGGACCACCTCGGGCAGGAGCTCGAGCAGCTCGCGCTCGTCGTCGCTGAGCAGCACGCCGGACTGCCAGTCCGGCATGAAGTAGCTGCGATTGACCTGCGAGGCGGGGGAGAGCACGCCCAGTGCCAGGACGAGCACCGCGGCGAGCGCGGCGACCAGGTGCCCGGGCGTCCCGGCGAACCGCGGGAAGCGGCGCCCGGCAAGGCGCTGGAGGCTCTCGATGCCGAGGGCGAGCACGGGGATCGCGGCGACGGCGATGATCGCGGTGACCCGATTGTTGTCCGTGTACCAGTTGCCGAGGAAGAGGTAGCGCAGATCGCCGACAGGGGTGCTGCGCGTGAGCACGGAGAACACCGCAGCCACGATCCAGGGCGCCAGCAGCCAGCGCGATCGGGACAGCAGCAGCACGGAGGCGGCGCAGGCGAGCATCACCAGGCCCAGCGGGAGGAAGGTGGGGGTGGCGTTGGGGGAGATGCTGATCGCCTGACCGATCGCCTCCTTCAGCGAGGAGTTCGGCTTCCACACCGCAGAGGACTCCACGGGCCGGAAGCGGATCCAGATGAATGCGGAGCCAGCCAGCGCCGCGACGGTGAGCAGCGTGAGCGGCCACAGCCGGGGACTGCCGAGTGTCGGTGATTTCCGCGAGACGATGCGGTCGTGTGCTCGGGCCAGGGTCCCCCAGACCAGGATCGGCAGGCCCAGCACCATGCCCACGAAGACGCCCTGGGGGTGGGCGAGTGCGATGGTGCCGCAGACCGCCGGCAGCAGAACGGCGAGCTGCGGGACGGTCAGCAGCTGCGGCGAGCGCGGGGCCAGGCCGGCGAGGTGGCTGATCAGGACCACCACCAGCGGCATGAAGGCCATCGCAAGGAAGTAGGGCAGCACGATGCCCCAGTGCATCAGTGTCAGCGGGAACGCGCCGGTGACGCCCGCGAGGATTCCCGCGGCCATCCAGCCGACAGGACCCGCGGTGGTGCAGGTGCGCATCAGGGTCATGAGCCCCACCGGCCACAGCACCACGGCGACCAGCAGCATCACCACATTGGAGGCGAGGATGATGTCCTGGCCGGAGACCTGCGTGACCAGGCTGACAGCCTGGTGCCAGACCGCCGGGTAGTAGACCTCGGTGCCCGGCAGTGCGGTCATCCCCCCGACCACCCAGGCGGAGCCGTCTCCGGCGCGCAGGATATGACGTACGGCGTTGAGGTGGAAGATGTTGTCGTAGGTCTGGCTGATGGCGTGGATCCCGCCCATCATCGGCAGCACGCGAGCCAGCAGGACGCCGCCGCCGATGACCAGGCCGATGAGGATCGCAGCGGCGTGGCCGCGGCGGGTCTCCAGGAAACGGGGTGCAGGCAGCCCGGGATCCCGAGAGTCGTGCTCGGAGGTGGAGTCGCCGCTCGTCGCTGCGGCGAGTGCCTGTCGGCGTCTGATCGGCCACAGGGCGGCGCCCAGCAGCAGCCCGAGCACGAGCGGTGAGGCGACCGTCCAGGGAATGCCGAGCAGATGACCGGCCTCCGCGGCGATCGTGATCATCAGCAGCGAGGCCGGCGCGACTGCGGCGACTGCAGTCAGCGGCCGCAGCCGCAGCGCGAGCACCGTCGGCAGGCCGGGAGCACCGAGGATCAGCAACGCCGCACCCAGGGTCGCGATGATCCTCAGGACGTCCACGTGGGGTGCACCTGCTTCCTTCTCGAGCGGGTACGAACGCCCCGGGGTCGGGCACATGCTAGTCCGCGCACCTGCCGCCGACGCTCGGGCTGGCCGATGTCCGGCCTGTCCATGTCCGCCCCCGCCTCAGACCTTCGCGGCCGCGAGCTCCTCAGTCACCGCGGGCGCCAGCGACTCCTCGACGAATAGCCTGGTCAGATGGTTGTCGTCCATGTAGACGTAGGTATCTCCGAGCACTGGCGAGCAGCGTCCGTCGGGGCAGATCTGCGGTGTGAGATCGAGCAGCGTCACCGTCGCGCCGGGGGTGCTGAGCGCCGTCAGCGGAGCGGCCGGGTTCTGGGGGGCGAGCTTGTCCTCGACGTCGGCGCCGCAGGCGGCATCGGCCGCGACCGGGGTGCCACCGCGATCGATCACCGCTTCGGCGCACTGGTACTGGTCCTGTCCCCAGCGCGGGGTGTCGCGGACGGCGATCACGTCGATGCCGCGGTCCAGGAGCGTCTGCAGCGCCCCGTCAGTGCCCTCGGGGAGGACCTCCTCGGTGCCGTCGTCGAAGGTCTGGGTGACGGTGGTGAGCACCACGTCGGGCTTGACGGCGTCGAGGTACTCCAGCACGTACGCGTCATACCCCGCGCAGTAGGGCCAGCGCTCGGTGCCTGCGAGGAAGCCGCAGCCGTCCATGGACAGGTTCACGACCTGCGCGTCCTGCGCAGTGGCGGTGGGCAGCACAGCGGGGATGAACTGGCGGGAGTGCGAGCTGCCGACCACCACGATGGTCTTGCTCGCCTCGGCGTCGCCCGGAAGCAGCTGCTGGCAGCGCACGTGGGCGAAGCCGCGCTCGGGTGCCCAGGGGCCGCCGCAGCGCTCGGGGAGGTCGGGCCACTGATTCCCGAGCTGCCAGCCGTAGGGCTGCACATCCGGCGGGGCCACGGTGGCGACCTCGTCGGTCGCGAGGCTCGGCCCCTCGGCCACCGGCGTCTGGGGCTGGTCGCGGTGCAGGAACATCCACCAACCGCCGGCCGCGCCGGCGACCAGCGCGAAGCTCAGGGCGATCGCGGTCAGCGCCCGCCAGGGCTTCGCCTCGAGCCAGCGGGAACGACGCACCGGTGCGTCCACCGCCCGGGTCACCAGCCAGGCCAGCAGCATGGAGCCGGTCAGCACCACCAGGCCGTCCAGGAGCCCGGCGCGCTCCTGCCCGCTGTGGTGCAGCCAGATCACCAGGATGGGCCAGTGCACGAGGTACAGCGCGTAGGAGATGTCGCCGATGAAGGCGGCAGGACGAGTGGACAGCACCGCATCCACTCCCCAGCGGCGGCCTGAATGTCCGGCGACGACCACCGCGCCCGCGGCGGCCAGCGGCCAGATCGCGATCCAGCCCGGGAAGATCGTCGAGACGTCCAGCAGCACACCGCAGGCCAGCAGTCCCGCGACGCCCAGCCAGCCGGTCAGTGCGCGCAGGGTCCGATGGCGAGGTGCCAGGCCGTCCTCCGGCCGCCGCGCCCCGGTGAGCCGGTCCAGCACCGGCAGGGCGAGGGCCAGCAGGGATCCTGCGGCGAACTCCCACAGCCGGGCCGCGGTGTCGAAGTAGGCGATCTGCTGCTGACTCTGGGTGGAGATGATGGACCAGGTCAGGGAGGCGGCCCCGATCAGCGCGATGATCGCGATCAGGGGGCGGCGCACCGGCTTTCCGGCTCGAGCACGCCGCGCCACCAGCAAAAACAGCAGCGGCCAGACTACGAAGGCCTGCCCCTGCACGCTGAGGGACCAGAAGTGCTGCAGCGGAGAGGCGGCGCCGGCGTCGCGGGCGTGGTAATCGACCTGCAGCAGCACCAGCAGGAGGTTCTGCACGTACGCCGCCGAGGCCACCGCCTCCTGCATGATCGTCTGCCACATCGAGGCGGGCAGGAAGGCGGCCGTCCCCGCGAGGACCAGCAGTATCGTCACTGCCGAGGGCGGCAGCAGCCGTTTGAAGGTGTGCAGCCAGTAGCGGGGCACGCCGAGCGGGCGGCCGTTCTCCAGCCGGCGCAAGAAGGTGCCGGTGAGGAAGAAGGCCGAGAGGAACAGGAAGACGTCCACTCCGCCCGAGACCCGGCCGAGCCAGATGTGGTAGACCGCGACCAGCCCGAGCGCCACCGCACGCAGGCCGTGCAGCTCGCGCCGGAAGGCGGGCCGGGAGTCGGAGGGAGCAGAGGGAGCGGTGGGCGAGGGCTCCGTGCCGGCTTCTGCGGCAGGGCCGACGGGGGAGGGCTGCGGGATGCGGGAGCGGCTCGCCTCGCCGCGCGGCCGCCAGGTCCCGGAGACGGAGTCGCTCGTGGACCAGGCGTCCTCCGCCTCCCGTTCGGCGTGCAGCTCGGCCGGGCCCTGCAGCCAGTCCCCGAGGGACGAGGTCGCCGAAGGCAGCGGACCCGCGATCCAGGCCGAAAGGTCCGAACGGGGGAGGGATGCGGCGTGTTCCGGTGCAGGAGGTGGCGCTGGTGCGCTGTCCGGCTCGATGCTCGGATCCTGCGTCCAGGCCTCGAGGGGCGCCGCGGCCGGCTCGTCCTCGAGATGGGCGGGCTGCTCCCAGGCGCTGGCTGCATCACGCTGCCGTGCCTGCTCATCGGCGTCGTGCGCAGGTGTGCCGCGCCCACCATGCCGAGGGTGCGGCGGATCGTTGGGCGAGCTGATCGCGATCCCCTTCCGCACGGCCGGTGGCCACCACTGCCGCGGACAGGCGGTTTCCCGATCCCGGCGCTGCGGTGGATCCTAGTGGATACGGCCGGAAGTGATCACGCCTCAGCTTTCTTGCGCCTCAGCTCCTGGGGATCTGCGAGCGCCGTGCCAGCAGCACGATCACCACCACCGACGTCGCCGCCAGCAGCAGGGTCCCGAGGACATCGACCATCCCGGCGACGGGGGTGAACCAGTCGCCGCCGGCCGCGGCCCCGCTCAGCATCTGGAATACGAAGGCGCGTATCAGCACGACGGTGAGCAGCTGCGTGACCCAGTAGGCGATGAACCCTGCCCAGAGGACCTTGCGCGTCCGTCCGGCGGTGAGCGCGAGCAGCAGACCCATCGTGAGGACGAGCAGCGCGGCCAGCAGCCCCTTCGCGACGGTGAGCAGCGAGTGGAGAGCCTGCAGGACCTCCCAGTCGAGGGCTGCCCACTGGGGGCCCAGGTTCTGCAGAGGCACGATCCCCGCGAGGAGCAGCGCCGTGATCAGCAGCACCACGGCGACCGGCACAGGGCCCACTGGGATTCGGTGGGTCTGTTCCGCCCGGTGCGGGCGCCTCAACAGCAACAGCGCGAGCATGCCGATGATGGCGGTGAGCAGCATCGTGCCGCCGCTGGTGAACAGGTTGCCGATCGCAGTGCGCAGGCCGTATCCGACGGCGGTGTCATCGCCCACCCCGAGCATCCGCAGGAACAGGGCCAGCAGCTGACCCGCCGGAAACACCAGCGCCGAGAGCACCAGCAGACCCAGCATGAGCAGTGGCTGACGCGAGAGGCGCCTTTCGTCAACGCGGGCGTTGCCGGAGGCGGCGAGGAGCCACAGCACCGAGGCGCTGAAAGCCAGGCTGACCGGGACCATGACCAGGTAGAAGCCCTGGACCACGTACTGCATGGCCTCGAACGGGCCCTGCAGAGGCAGGAGCAGCAGCTCGATCACACCGGTGAGGATCACTGCCCCGGCCAGCACTGTGACAGCGAGGGCGGGTTGGCGCAGCGGCGCCTCGGCACGCCCGCCAGTGCGGACCCCGACGGGCGGGGCACCTGGGGTGGGAGTGGACGGCACGGAAGCGGGCTGGGTCATCACAGATGTCCTGGAGTGAGAAGGCCTGGAGTGAGAAGGCGGGGTGCGGTCGATCCTAGAGCGATGGTGGCGCGGGGGCGGCCGATCGGGGACGCGGAGTCGGGAGCCGGGAGCTGTAAAGGGTCGTGGGATCATGGAGCGGTGACCTCTCCCAGTGCCGATCCGACTGCCGCGCCCATCCCTGCCGCGCTGAATCCGACCGCGTCGACCCCCGCCGCGTCGATATCCGCAGCGTCGATCCCCGCAGCGCCATTTCCCGCTGACAGCGGATTCGAGATCATCGCCCGCCACGGGGAGAAGGCGCGCGCCGGGGTGCTCACCACCCCGCACGGACAGATCCAGACCCCGGCCTTCATCCCGGTGGGCACCAAGGCCACGGTCAAAGCAGTGCTGCCGGAGTCGATGAGCGACCTGGGAGCGCAGGCACTGCTCGCGAACGCCTATCACCTCTACCTCCAGCCCGGCCACGACCTGGTCGACGAGGCCGGCGGCCTGGGCGCCTTCATGAACTGGCCCGGCCCCACCTACACCGACTCCGGCGGCTTCCAGGTGATGAGCCTCGGGGCCGGCTTCAAGAAGGTCCTCTCGAGCGAGTTCTCCGGCGGCGAGAAGGCCCGGACCTCCTCAGGGGAGGACGACGCGGTCGCCGAGGGCAAGGAGCGGCTCGCCCACGTCGACGACGACGGGGTCACCTTCCGCTCCTTCATCAATGGCGATGAGCATCGCTTCACCCCCGAGATCTCGATGCAGATCCAGCACGGGCTGGGGGCCGACATCATGTTCGCCTTCGATGAGCTGACAACGCTGATGAACTCCCGCGGCTACCAGGAGCAGGCGCTCGAGCGCACCCGGCTGTGGGCGATCCGCTGCCTCGCCGAGCACGCCCGCCTCACCGCGGAGCGCACCCACCGCCCCTACCAGCAGCTGTGGGGCGTGATCCAGGGCGCCCAGTACGAGGATCTGCGCCGCCAGGCCTCCCGCGATCTGGGAGCGATGGACGTGGAGGGTTGGTCCTTCGACGGCTTCGGCATCGGCGGGGCGCTCGAGAAGGAGAACCTGGGCACGATCGTGGGATGGGTGACCGATGAGCTTCCCGAGGCGAAGCCGCGCCACCTGCTGGGCATCAGCGAGGTCGATGACCTCTTCGTCGCGATCGCCGCGGGGGCCGACACCTTCGACTGCGTCTCCCCGTCCCGGGTGGCTCGCAACAGCGCCGTCTACACGCGCACCGGTCGGGTGAACCTCACCGGTGCGAAGTATCGCCGCCAGTTCGCCCCGATCGACGAGGGCTGCGACTGCTACACCTGCACCCACTACACCGCCGCCTACGTCCATCACCTGTTCCGGGCCAAGGAGATGCTCTCCTCGACCCTGTGCACGATCCACAACGAACGCTTCGTGGTGCGCCTGGTGGACCGGATCCGCGACTCCCTGCGCACCGGTGACTTCGACGCCCTGCGGGAGGAGACCACCGGCGCCTACTACGGCTCACCCCGGTGAGCGGCCGATGAGCGAGCAGTCGCCCTGGGCGCCGCAGCCTGACCCCGAAGTACCCGACCCCGAAGAGCCCGGCGCGCTGGCGGCCGGTGCCACGGCCACAGACGGCGCAGCGACAGACGAGGACCCGGGGGCAGACGGCGCCACCGGGACAGCTGACGCGGCGCCAGGCGAGCGCCCGGGCGCAGACGACGCCACGGGGACAGCTGGCGCGGCGCCAGGCGAGCGCCCGGAGATCGACACAGCGACAGCCCTCGGGGCTGCAGTGTTGCTGCTCGCCGTCGCGGGGATCTGTGCACTGCTCGGGGAGCACTTCCTGCTGGGCGTGCTGCGCCTGGCGGCGGGCGTCCTCGCCGGGCTGGGGGTCGGCGCGGCGCTGCTCGCCCTGGTCGGGAACCGCCTCCGACGCCGCTCGCGGGTCCTGCTCGCCGGTGGCGTGGCAGCGGCCCTGATGCTCGCCCTGACCGTCCCGGCCGTGCTTGCCACCCGGCTGGATCCGCTCTCGGAACAGGCCCTGGTCACCGCCGAGGCCGTCGCTGACGGCGACACCGTGCATTCCCTGCCGGAGCCCGGCACACCCGTGCTGGTGCGCCGAGCGGACGGTGGTGCCCAACTGCTGGACGGGACCGGATCTCGCAGCCTTGAGGCGCTCCCCGAGGACGTGCTCGCCCTCTCCGCCGACGGCACCCGACTGGTCCGCGCCACCGGGACCGGCACCGAGGTGATCCTGCTGGACCCCACGGCCTCCGCTCCGGACGGAGGCTTCCCCGCACAGACCTTCGAGGGCACCCCGCTCGCTCTGGCCGGCGACCTGCTCGTGCTGCGCCGCTGCACGGAGGGCACTTGCCGGCTCAGCGGCTATGACCTCACCGACCCCGCGGCTCCGCTGTGGACCCTCCTGGACGCCGAACAGACCCGCGGTGTCGATCCGCTCGGTGTGGAGGTGGCCGCCCGGCCCGACGCACAGCCTGGTCTGCTGGACGCTGCACGCGCCACGGGAGTGCTCCCGGCGGTGCCGCTGCGCTTCGATCCCGCCCAGGGCTGGGTCCAGCTCGACCCCGCCACGGGGTTCCCCGTCGGCCGCATCCTGGTGGCTCCCGAGGAGGACTGCCGCATCTCCGCGACCGGGCCGTCGCCGCATCCGCAGGACCCGCTGCGCGAGGTGCCGCTGGTGCTCGCCGTCTGCTCCGGAGAGGACGGTGCGCTGACCGCAACCGCCCACCAGGACGGCACGGTGCTGTGGGAGTCGGCGCCGTCCCCGGCTGGTGACTGGTCGGTGCGGATCGACCAGGGGAGGGTGCTGGCCACCGGCACCGAGGCGGGCACCGAGACCGCCGGAGAGATCGTCGCCTCCGAGCAGCGAGCGGAGTGGACCGCTCCCGGGGCCGAGGGTGTGGCCCAGGCAGAGGCGTTCACCTCCCGGATCGGCATCGATGGGCGAGCGATGGTCGTCGCCAACGCGAGCGGGCAGCTGGTCGCCTATGAGACCGCCACCGGGGCGAACATCTGGACCCTGCCGCTCAGCTCCCCGGACGCGACGGTGAGCGGACGTCTCTCGGCGGGCACCGCGGTGGTGCTGGACCCGGTGGCGCGCACGTCACCGCTGGACCCGCGCGGAGCGCAGCGGCTGCGAGTGATCGACACGGAGACCGGCGAGGTCACCGCCGAGGCGATCATCGACGGGGACGTCGGCCCCGTGCGCCCCGTCGGCGGCGGCAGAGCGCTGGTCACCGTGGACGGGGAGAGCCTGCGGTTCGGGTCCTGAACCCGGACCGTTGACCCGGTCCGTGGACACGGTTCGTGAACCCGAGCCCGGGCCCTGAACCCGAGCCCAGTCCGGAGCCCGCCCGCCGCAGCGACGTGACCGCCGCCGAGCTATCGACCCTCAGGCGGAGAGCTTCTTCGCCGCGGTGCTGTGGACGAAGAAGGAACCGAGCCCGATGATCGCGATGATGAGGAGGTTGCGCAGCACATCGACCGCCGCCGCGATGCGGTAGCCGTTGCCCGTGAGCTCGCCGGTATCAGCGTCGGCCATGCCGGACGCGAGGAGGACCACTGCCACGATCACGGTGACGATCCAGTAGAGGACGACGGACGCCGGGACCGCGACGGCAACCATGATCCCGCCGGTCCGGGCCTTGCCGCGACCCATCACCGCAGCGATGATCGCCAGGACGAACAGGATGAGGCCCACGGCGTGACTGGCAATGGTCAGCACGAGGGAGGTGAGCCCCGCACCGATTCCGAGCGCGCCCATCTCGCCACCGGCATCGGTGGCGGCGACCTCATCCGCTCCGATGAAGGAGGCCAGGTTGATGCCGAGGCGGATCAGCAGCAGCAGGGCCGTCCCGATCAGCAGGATCAGGCCGAGCAGCTTCACCCGGCGCCAGTTGACCCCGTCACCGGGCCCGAACTGCGGATCGGTGCCCATGCCGCCCTGGCCTGCGCTGCCCGGGTAGCCACCCGGCACCGGGGCGGGTGAGGCCTGACCCCACTGCGGCTGCTGCTCCCACTGCGGCTGCTGTCCTTGCTGCCCCCACTGGCCCTGCTGGCCCTGCTGGCCGAACTCCGGTCCGTATCCCTGAGTCATGCGTCTCTCCCTGCGCTGCGCCGGAGCATCGCCAGCCGGCGACCTCTCGTGGTGCGCACCAGCGTATCGGCAGGTGCGACGGCCAGAGCACCGCGGAGTGGCCGCACGTGAGACGCCCCGGACCTCTCAGAGATCCGGGGCGTCTGCCATGCGTGGAGCTGGAGCGGTCAGGCGTTCTGCTTCGCCCAGCGACGAGACATCAGGGCGCCGACGATCAGGACGGCGAAGACGATCAGCACTCGGATGATCTCGGCGACCAGATACACGAGGGACATCAGGCCCACTGTGGAGATGTCGGTCGACGTGGCGAGGACCGCGATGAGGATCACTCTGAGGATCCAGTACGCGATCACGGAGAGGATCACGGTGGCGATGATGATGATCGCGCCCGTCCGGCCACGGCCGGAGGCCTTGACGATCACCATCACGGCGAGGACCAGCAGAGCCAGGGTGACCAGGCCGTTCACCAGCAGGAGCAGGAGGCCCAGGAGGCCACCGGCACCCTCGAGGCCGGCCGAGCCCGAGGCGCCGCCGGCGAACTGGACGGCGAAGACGATCACGTTGCCGATCAGGCGCACCGCGATCACCGCGAGAGTCGCGTAGAACATCCACTGGATCAGCTTGGCGACCGTCGACGCCGGACCTGCCGAACCTGCCGGACTTGCGGAGCCGAAGGCACCCGGCGCTCCTGCTGCGCCGGGATAGCCCGCACCCGGGTAGGCGCCCGGCGCACCGGTGGGCGCTCCGGTGGGCGAGGCCTGTCCCCACTGCGGCGGCGCGGGCGGGGCCTGCTCGGGAGCCCCCCACTGCGGCTGCTGCTGAGGCTGCGGTGCGGGCGGCGGATTCTGCCCGGCCTGCCCCCACTGCCCCTGCTGTCCGTGGCCCGGTCCATACCCCTGAGTCATGCGTCTCCCTCGATGCTGCATCGTCGCGACGTCACGGCGACGCCCCTCCCAGGCTATCGCCCGCCCCCGTGGGGAGGCGGTGGCCAGGTGACAGCGGGGTTGCGGAGTGGTGGCGATCTCAGGCAGGCACAGGGGCCAGGCGGAACCGGAAGCTCTCCTCTCGGGCGGAGAGCACGTACTGCGGCAGCGGCTCCGGACCGCAGGCCGCCGATCCCACGCCATGCAGCGACGCGGAGAGCGTCACCCAGGTGCGGCCGTCGGGACGCAGCGCCCCGTCGTGCGCCCGAGCATCGAGCTCGGCACTGGACCAGGGACGCACCGCCAGCCCGAGGCCGTCCGGGGCGTGCAGCTCGAGCCCCTGCGGGCCCCCGCTCAGCGTTGCGCGGACCACCCCGGCCCGGTTCCCGTTCTCCTGCGGGAACACGTACGGCACCTGCAGATCCTCAACCGAGGAGGCCCAGCGGCCGAAGGTGGTGCCGCCGCCGGTATCCGGATAGGACTCCTGCGGGCCGTAGCCCTCGTATTCCACCTGGTCGGGGGCCGAGGGCAGGGCGAAGGTCCAGCCGATGCGCGGCAGCGGCAGATCGCCCGGCCAGAACGACGAGGGCGAGACCGTCACGTCCACGTCGAGGCCGTCCGCATCGCCGCGCCAGCGCTCGGTGACGTCGGCCCCGAGCGCCGAGCCGTCCAGCCCGATCCGGCTGCGCACCCGCAGCGTCTCGCCGTCGTCCGGGTCCGCGGAGATGTCGACCAGGCGGCGCCGTGCGACATCGAGGCCGATCCGCTTCCAGCGGGCCTCGAGCGGGGCGCGGGTGCGGGCACGCTCGTTGTCCACCGGCGCGCGGTACAGATCCACCCCCGCGTGCTCGATCTCCAGCGCGCCGAGCGCCACCAGCCGCCCCAGATCATCGAAGCGGGCCGGCCCGAGAGACCAGGAGCCGTCCGCATGCCGCTGCGGGGAGACACTCGCGGCGGCCGACGGGCTGGTCGCAGTGCGCAGGCGCTCGACGTCCCCGCGCAGCCGTTCGGTGTCGACGTGATCCGCGGAGACGATCAGGTGCCCGGCCGGGACCGGACCCTGCGCCTCGCGCGTGCTGAGCCGCACCGTGGTGCTCGCCCCGTCGTGCTCCGGAAGCGGCACCTCGGTGCTCTCACCGGGCGCGATCTGCGGCAGCTCGAGCTCCTGCCAGCTCGCCTGGGCATCCAGCGACACCTCGGCGCGCAGGGGGGAGAGATCCGAGAAGGCATACCGGTTGGTGATCCGCACGTTCCCGGGGGAGACCTCGAGGCCGACGGGGGAGTAGTGGTGCTTGGCATCGAGCAGGGCCGGGGAGGGAGTGCGATCAGGCAGCACCAGCCCGTCGGCCACGAAGTTCGAATCGTGCAGGCGCTCGCCGAAGTCGCCGCCGTAGCCGTAGATCTCATTGCCTTCGGCGTCGGTGGTCGTCAGGCCGTGATCGATCCACTCCCAGATGAAGCCGCCGTGCAGCGCCGGGTAGCGCTCGGTGAGCTCCATGTACTCCTTGAGCGAGCCCGCGCCGTTGCCCATCGCGTGGGCGTACTCGATCCACAGGAAGGGCTTCGTGAGTGCTGGCGGATTCGCGAAATAGCCGTCCGGGACGTCCAGTGCGAAGCTCCGCAGCATCGAGGTGAGCTTGTCCTGGTACTTGCTGGACAGCTCCCGCTGCCCGATCTGCTCGGACTCCTCGATGGAGGAATACATCAGCGAGAACACGTCCACGTACTCCGCGGCATAGTCCTGCTCGTAGATCACCGGACGGGTCGCGTCGGTCTCCCGCACCGCCGCGACCATCGCCTCGGTGACCGGGCCGCTGGCCGCTTCATTGCCGATCGACCACATGATGATCGAGGCGTGATTGCGGTCGCGGCGCACGAACCGCTCCGAGCGCTCCACGAGGGACTCCTCGAACAGCGGGTTCTGGGCCGGGCCCTCGGCTGCGCCGGTGCCGTCCTCGCCCCAGGTGGAATCGGCGTGGAAGCCGTGGGTCTCGAAGTCACCCTCGCAGATGACGTACAGCCCCGCCTCATCGCACACCTCGAGGAATCGCTGGTGCGGCGGGTAGTGGGAGGTGCGGACGGCGTTGAGGTTGTGCTGCTTCATGAGCGCAACATCGAGATCCTGGTTCTCCAGCTGCTGGGCGCGGCCGACGAGCGGATCCGCCTCGTGACGGTTCACGCCGCGGAAGACGATCCGCTCACCGTTGACGCGGAAGATCTCCCCGTCCACCTCGACCCGGCGGAAGCCGACGCGCAGGGAGATGGTCTCCGTGTCGGTGCGCACGGTGGCGTCGTAGAGGTGAGGATCCTCGGCAGACCAGGGCCGCACCTTCCTGAGGCTGAGGGGATCCACGCCGGTGGAGGCGGAGTGCTTGAGTGCGGGGACCTCGATCCTCGCCACGACCTCCTGGCCGTCCGCGTCGTAGGCGGTCGCGCTCAGGGTGCCCAGGCCGGTCTCCGGATCGAAGTCCGCGATGGTGACCAGGTCGTGGATCCCGCCGACCGGTCGCAGCAGCAGATCCACGCTGCGGAAGATGCCCGACGCCCACCACATGTCCTGGTCCTCGACGTAGGTGTTCACCGACCACTGCACCACGCGGACCTCCAGGCGATGCTCGCGGTGATCGCCCTGCTCAGCGGGGGAGGAGAGGGCCTCGGTGACATCGAACTCCTGGGTGAGGCGGGAGCCGGCGGTCACGCCGATCTCGACGCCGTCGATCCAGACCTTCGCCGCGGAGTCCACGCCCTGGAAGCGCAGCAGCACGCGTGCGCCGGCGGCCAGCTGCTCGGCCCAGTCGGCGGGGACGGTAAGCGGGCGCGAGTAGTGCCCGGTGGGGTTCTCGTCCGGCACATGCGGGATCTCCCGCGGGATCGGGTAGATGACGTTGGTGTACTGCGGGGCGCCGTGGCCCTGCAGCTGCCACAGACCCGGCACCTCGATCTCGGTGGGCTCGCCGAGACCCGAGCCGTCCGCCCGGGTGCCGTAGCGGAAATCCCAGGTCCCGTCGAGGCTCAGCTCGGGGGCGTCGGTGTGCAGATGGGCGCGGCCGCGCAGTCGTTTCCGGCCCGCAGGCAGCTCCTCCCACCAGCGGTCGGTGCGGACGGAGCTGTTGGTGGAGGGCAGCGGGGTGCTCATCGGTGAGGCGTCTCCTGGTCTCGAGGCCTGTCGGCGAGTGGCAGACCGGGTTCGTGAACGTTCACGAGGAAGTGTACTCCCGGGGTGGGCAGTCGAGTGGGCTGAGCAGAGTTCGAGGGCTTCAGCCCGGTTCTTCGGCTGCAGCTGGCGGGGACCAGTGCCGGATCCAAGTGGCGGGAAGGCAGGCGAGGGCGGCGATGGCGGCCGCGACCAGCAGTGCCGCTGCCGGTGAGGTCGCCGCGATCAGCAGGCCGCCGAGTACGCTCGCCACCGGCATCACGCCGATCGTGAGCAACCGGATCGCGGCGAACGCCCTGCCCAGCTGCTGCTGCGGGATCAGGCGCGCCGGCACGTCAGAGCCGACGATCATCGATGCCGTCGCGCATGCTGCGACCATCAGCTCGCCGGCCCCGATCAGTACCGCCTGCCCAGCCGGCGCCAGCAGGGCGGCGGGGGCCACCAAACTGCTGTGCGCGACGCCTCCCGTGGTCAACAGCTTCGCGGAGCCGGTGGCAAGGCGTCTGAGCAGCGGTGCAGAGCCGATGGCGCCGAGGAGCGCGCCGAACGCCCCAGCGGCGGTGAACAGGGCGACCGTCGATACAGATAGTCCCAAGGTCTCCAGCGCGAAGAGCACCAGGGCGGTGCCCGAGACCATGGCCGCGGCATTCAGGAGCGAGGTGGCCAGAGTGAGGTGGGCCAGGCCGTAGGTGGTCAGCACCCGGCGCACCGTCCACGCCGACCGCGAAGCCGCGGGCGCCGCCGTCGGCGTCGCGCTGTCGGACGGCGGGGCGTCCATCGTCTCGGGATTCGCGGTCGGCGGTGCGTCGTGCACTGCCGAACGCGGCAGGGTGGCGAGCGTGACCAGGCTGAGCAGATACGCGATCGCCGCGAGGCCCAGCGCTATCGCGGGGGCCGCCAGGCGCAGCAGCGCGGAGACCGCCGCCGGGCTCGAGACGCGGGTGACCGCGCTGACCGTCTCGATGCGCCGGTAGCAGTCAGCC
Source organism: Brachybacterium sp. AOP42-C2-15 (assembly GCF_052377065.1). Classification (NCBI taxonomy): domain Bacteria; kingdom Bacillati; phylum Actinomycetota; class Actinomycetes; order Micrococcales; family Dermabacteraceae; genus Brachybacterium; species Brachybacterium sp. AOP42-C2-15. The sequence goes on along the minus strand of NZ_JBQSWK010000004.1, from coordinate 61,077 downwards.
GTGCGATCGCGACCGACGACCGCAGGGACCATCGCGCTGTGCCCAGTGGTGAACAGCGCATCGCCCAGCCCGATCGCTGCGGCCAGGAGGAGCAGTACGAGCACCGAGAGCTGGCCCGTGGCCAGCAGCAGGATCAGGACGCTCACGGTGAGGACCCGGAGGCTGTTGCCGAGCATCACCGCACGCCGATGACCGAGAGCATCGACCGAGGCGCCGATCTGGCGGTGCGCGAACAGGTACCAGAGGAATGGGAGAGCGTTCAGCAGCCCCAGCAGTCCGCCGCCGACAGAGAGTGTTGTCACCGCGATCAACGGCAACAGGGTGCGGATCGCGTCATCGCCCGTGGACTCGCCGAGAGTGGCGATCAGGATCCGGCGCATGGTCACCGTCGCTTCCGGTGGTCGGGGTCGGGGCGTCCGCCGCGGATGCCACCACAAATGTCAGGATCTCCTGACGGCTGCAGTGTCAGGATAGCCTGACGGGGCGGGCCGGGTCGAGACATGCAACGGCCCGGCGGATCCCGTCGGTTGCATGTCCCGATAGCCGCACCTCCGGTCCGCAAGAACCTGCCCGCCGACGATCCCGGCCGCAGCGGGGACGGGGCGGGCGGGTCGCTCTAGACTCGGGCCATGCGCGGACCAGGCGGGACCTCCGAGATGCACTGCGGCTTCTGCGGGCTCCCGAGCACTCGGGAGCGTCCTCTCCTCGGCGGACTCGGCGTGATGATCTGCGGTGACTGCGCGCGGGAAGCGGCCCGTTCCTTCGAATCCGGCACCGAGGTCGCCACGGTCGCCTTCGAGCAGTTCACCGAGGAGGAGCTGACCACAATGCTCCGCGGGGTCACCCGGCAGCGCCCTCAGCTCGAGCGCTTCCAGGCAGACCTGGTCGCCTACATGCGAGAGCGAGGCGCGTCATGGGAGTCGATCGGCGCCGGGCTCGGCGTCGCCCGCCAATCGGCATGGGAGAAGTTCAGGCACGTCGAGGGGCGCTGACCGCGAGACCGCGGACCGACTCGACGTCGTTGCCACGCTGCGCGCCGCGCCCACCGAGGCCGGAATCGGCCCCACCTCACCGCCGGCCTCCCTGTCCGCTCCCGGGACCGCCGGCCGGCGACGCTAGACTCTCCCCTCGTGACCACGACTGAGCCGAACCGGTGGACCGACCGCCGCAGCGATGCCGTGTCCGCGCGCAAAGAGACGTACGAGCAGCTGCGCCGGGCCAGCACCTGGCGACTGCTCGCTGCCACCAAGGCGCCTGCCGTCCTGGCCATCCTGCAGTCCACCTTCCCCGCCGGTGACCGTCGGCTCCCGCGCAGCGAGCTGATCGCCCGCGTCGGCGCGCACCTGCCCCTCCTCCACGACGATGAGATCCCGGAGGCGCCGGAGCTCGAGGCGGAGAGCCGCATCGGTCGCACCGCCGCGGAATACGTCGACGGCTGGGTGCGCGAGGGCTATCTGACCCGCCGCGATGACCCGCAGCGCACCGAGACCACCTTCGAGCCGTCCCCGGCGACGATCGACGCGATCCAGTTCATCGCCTCGCTCGAGGAACATCGGCCCACCACCACCGAGTCCCGCCTGCAGCTGGTGGTCCAGCAGTTCGAGCACCTCGCGCAGGAGACCGAGACCGACCGCGATGTGCGCCTGGCCGACCTCCAGCGCCGCCGGGAGCGGATCGAGGCAGAGATCAGAGACCTCGCCGAGGGCGAGCTGATGCTGCCCAGCCCCGAGGTCTCGGGCGACCGCCTGCGGGACATCCTGCAGATCGCCGCGGAGCTCTCCGGTGACTTCCTCCAGTACCGGGAAGATCTGCGAGCCGTCGATCTGCGGCTGCGCGAGCAGATCCTCTCTCCGGAAGGCTCGCGCGGCGAGATCCTCGAGCAGCTGCTGGCCGGTGACGACCTGCTCGGTCAGTCCTCGGTGGGCCGCACCTTCACCGCCTTCTTCCGGATGCTCAACGACCCGGTCCAGACCCGCACCGCGCAGGAGCTGGTGGACCGGCTGCTCGAGCGCGACTTCGCCCGCTCGCTGGGACGCGACGAGCGCGAGAAGCTCGCCAACGTGTTCAGCGACCTCTACGACCCCGCGCAGGAGGTGCTGGACGTCAAGACGGAGCTGTACCGCTCCCTCGCCCGCTTCGTGCGCTCCCAGGACTTCCGCCAGCACCGGGTGATGCTCGAGGCGCTCCAGGAGGCGCAGGGCATTGCGCTCGCGCAGAAGGACCAGGTCCCCACCCGCACTCCGTTCCCGCTCGAGCTGGACCTCTCGCGGGTGCTGATGAACTCGGTGTCCCAGCATCGCCTCAAGGACCCCACCGACCCCGGCGCCCCCGCAGAGGCCGAGGTGCACGACGCCACCTCGCTCAGCGTCGAGGTGCTCGCGGACCTGGTGCGCACCAACGACATCGACATCGTGGGCCTCACCGGCGACATCAACGAGGTGCGCGGCCTCTCCGGCCAGGCGTCGATCGGCGACATCCTGCGCGCGAAGCCCGCCGATCAGGGACTCGCCAGCGTGATCGGGCTGATGTTCCTGGCCACCCAGCATGCCCAGGAGCGGGAGGGCTCCACCGAGGTCGTCAACTGGCGGGAGCTCGATGGGAACGACTACGCCGCGAAGGTGCCGGCGTTCTACTTCCTGGGCGACGTCCCGGTGGAGTGACCCGGGAGCGCTTCCCGAGGAGTCTCCCTCCGCTAGCCCATCCCCTCTGAGCTGTCGCTGCGCGGAGGTCGTGGCGACAGCTCAGAGGGGATGGGCCCCTCGAGTCGGCCTCCACGCCGCGCGGGAGGCTGCGAGGAGCGGTGATCACGCCTCGTCGAGCTCCGCGAGGAGGGCGCGGGACCGCTCCCGCAGCTCCTCCAGATCTGCGCCGAAATCCGCCATCCGGCAGCCGCGACCGTGCGGCGCCACCGCGATGCCCTCGGCCTCCCAATGGGGGAGGGCCCGAGCCAGCAGAGGATGGTCGCCGGAGGCGCTGGTCACCCGCCACCAGGGCACGCCAGAGCCCCAGGTGCGCATGATGCGACCCACCAGGCGGGGGCCGACGCCGACGATCGCGCCGACCTCGCCGTAGGCCGCGACCTGCCCGGAAGGGATCGACTCGACCACGCGCAACACCCGCTCGACGGTGATGTCGTCCATGCGGGAACGCGCGCGCGGGGGTCCGGTGGGCATGGATGTCAGTCTGGCACGGCCCTCACGACCGACGGCGGCCCGGGACCTCGAGAAGAGGTTCCGGGCCGCCGTCGGTGGGTTGAGGCTGCGCGAGGGCAGGCTCAGTGCTCGCGGTGCTCAGCCGCGGTGCGTGCCGTCCTCCGCAGAGCCATTCTCCGCAGAGCGACCGTCGGCAGGGCCATCCTGCAGCGGGCGGTCGAGCGGATCGCCGTACTCCGGCGCCCTCGGTGGCAGCTCCCCGTTATGCTCCTCCAGCCGCTGCTGCTGCTGGAAGAACGGATCCTGCTCATCCCCGTGCTCGGGCTGGGCCGCACTGTGGTCCGACCTGCCAGCGGTGTCCTGCGGCATCGACCCGTCCTGCACGCGCGAGTCCCGTCCGGCCAGGTGATCCTGGCGGACGTCCTGCTGAGCGCCCAGCTGGTCATGCTGACCGAACTGCTGGTCATCCTGATGGCGCTGGCCGTGCTGACCGTGCTGATCGCGCTGATCGTGCTGCCGGTCGTGCTGGCCGAACTGCTGATCGGCCGGCGGGGTCTGCTGTTCGCCGTACGTTCGCGAGTGCCCGAACTGCTGCTCCGCGGGCGGGGTCTGCTGCTCGTACGAGTGCTCGGCACCTGCGGAGTGCTCCTGGCGTCCCGTGCGGGACACGTCGGAGTGCTGCTCGAAACGGTCCTCGTTGACGGGGCGGCCGAAGCCTCCATCAGAACGCGGCTGGTCGTGGTCATGTTCTCCGGCCGCGCCAGCGCCCATGCCTGCGGCGGCTCCTGCGCCAGCACCTGCACCTGCTCCTGCACCAGCTCCTGCAGCGGGGCCGGCTCCAGCACCGGTGCTCGTATCAGACGAGGTCCGGGGATCGGTGCCTGCCCGGTTCCCATCCACCGCGTGAGTCTCAGGGGTCGATGCGGCGGCCGGAGTGCGGTCCGGTGCATCGCCGGTCAGCGGCTCCTCATGAGCCGGGCGCGCTGCGCGACGACCATGGTTCGCGCCGCGGGCACCGGCGTCGTCAGTCGCAGTGCCGTCCTCGTGATCGGCGGCTCCCGCAATACCCGCGCCAGCCGCACCGGCGCCGACAGCACCAGCTCCGACGGCGCCCGCTGTTGCAGCACCGGAGCCATGGCGATCATCGCTATCACGGCGGTCGTGCGCTGCATGATCGGGATCTCGCGTCGTACGACCATGGTCCGCAGTCCGGTCCTCGCGGACACCCTCGCGCCCATGGTCGGGCTGTCCGTTCACGCTCTCACGGTGCGCATCGCGGTCACGGCCCGCGCCGTGCTCGCTGTGCTCGCGGTGTTCGCGATGCTCGTGGTGATCACGGCCGTCACGGCTGTCACGGCTGTCACGGCTGTCACGGCTGTCATGACCGTCATGCCGGTCATGGTCTTCGCGAACGTTGCGGCCGTCGTGATCGTCGCGATGCTCACGGTGAGCGTCGGTCGCCACGGCGGAGCCGTCACGGTCGCGCCGGGCGGCGTCGTCGGGGGTGTCGGGATCAAGGCGGTCAGCCTCGGCGAGGCGCTCCTGCACGGTGCTGCGCTCCTGATCGACCTCGGCGCGCTCTCGCTCCACTTCCGAACGGCGGCGTTCGGCGGCCAGCTGCTCCTGCTCGGCCTCCTTGGCCTTCCGCTCGGCTTCCAGCCGCGCGCGGTCAGCCTCGAGCTCGGTCTCGCGCACCTTCAGATCGCGCTCCTGGACCAGCTGCTCCTGCTTCGAGGCCTCGTCCCGCAGCTGCGCGGCACGCCGCCGGTCCTCCTCCTGCTGCTGCGCCTTGCGACGCTTCGAGGCCATCACTCCCACCGCGATCAGCACGATCACGAGGATGATCGCCAGCACGACGATCCCGATGATGACGGGCGTGGACAGTTCCATGGTCGGCTCCTTGCGGTCGACTCCTCCGCACGGATGCACGAAGGTCTTCCAGCGTGTAGGTCGATTGCACCAGATCTGAGCCCGCCATGGGGGCATTTCCCGCCGACTGTCATGACGGGCGGCGCGGAATCGACGAATCCCGCCCCGGTAAGGTACGTGGTCGTGAGCAGCTCCGTAACCCGCACCGATGCCGACGTCCTCCCCCAGGCCGAAGCCGGCAGCCCTTCCGCCTCCGGCACCGCCTTGGTCGACGAGTCCCGACGGGTGCTCGTGCACCTGCTCCAAGGACCCTTCCTGGACGGTCGGCGGGACGCCAACCGCTACGCCCAGCTGTTGCGTGACCGCGCCGCGATCGAATCCCGGCTGGCGGACCTCTTCCTCGAGCTGATCGTCGACGATGACGCTCAGGTCGCCTTCGTGCGCCAGAGCGAGGACGATCCTGATGCGCCGAAGCTCCTGCGCCGCCTGACCGGCATGAATCGCCTGGACTCGGTGCTGCTGCTGGTGCTGCGCCAGATGCTGCTGACCCAGTCCTCGCGCGGGCAGCGCACCGTCGTCTCCGAGGCGGAGCTGCAGCAGGCGCTGGCCGCCTACCGCCGCACCACCTCCACCGACGAGGCTGGATTCGCGAAGGAGGTCCGGGCCTCGATCGCGAAGGTTCAGCGCACCGGTCTGCTGGACGAGCAGGGGGATGACTACGAGGTCTCTCCCGTGCTGCGCCTGATGATCGGCCCCGATACCGCGCGGGAGTTCATCGCCCTGTACCGCGAGGCAGGGGTGAGCGGTCTCGAGGACCCCAGCGATGACACCGAGGACGACCCCGAGGACGAGGCTGCCGAGACGAAGGCCTGACCCTTCGGTCGGCCGGTCGGCCGGTCACTCGGCCAGTCAGCCAGTCAGCCAGTCGGCCAGTCAGCCGGTCAGCCGGTCAGCCGGTCAGCCGGTCAGCCGGTCAGCCGGTCGGCCAGTCGGTCGGTCGGGCGTGTCGCGGCGGGGTGCCGCGCAGTGCCGGACCTCGAGTCGCTGGGTGCCACTGCCGAGCGGCTCGAGGGCGACCGTTCACGCCCTGTCGCCGCGCCGCGCGGGCCATGGTCCTCCCCGCTGCGCTCCTCTTCTTCCCGCCTCAGCCCGCCCGGCGTCTCCCCGCACTTCCCGGTGTCGCCCCGGCCCTCCCGCGCCTCTGCGCACCTCCCCGCGTCGCCCCGCGGGGCGCTCTTGCGCGCTCTTCTGCCGGGTCGACGATGAACAGCGGGTGTATATGAAAGGCCATTTCATAAAACCCTCTTGTTGAGCCGACTGCTTCGTGGAATAACTGTCGTAGCAGGTCAGTGGGGTGCCGCCGTGCCCGGTTGCGGGAAGGCGGGCCCTCGCGACGTGCTCCCCAAGGTCGCCATGCGGGTGAAGATCCTCGCCTCGGTCCGCGGCCTCACGGGAGCGCTCCCACGCCTGCTGATTCCCCGTGGAGAGACGCGTTCGGGAGACGAGCGCCGAGCAGGAGGCAGTCCAGTGAGAGGACCCGAACGATGACCGCGCCACCGGTGGCCGCAGCCACCGGAGCGCCGGAGGTGGAGCGGCCACCGGCTCCGGGGGGACCGGCGGTTGCGGCCCCGCGGAGGCGCCGTGTCCTGCGCGCTGTGCGCAACAGCTGGCAGCTCTATCTGCTGGTCGCTCCCGCCGTCGTTTTCTTCCTGATCTTCAACTACGTCCCGATGTACGGGGCGCAGATCGCCTTCCGCGATTTCATCGCCTCCGACGGGATCTGGGGGAGTCGCTGGGTGGGTCTCGAGCACTTCGAGCGCTTCTTCGACTCCTACTACTTCTGGCGCCTGCTGCGGAACACGCTGATCCTGAGCCTCTACCAGCTGGCCCTGTTCCCGCTCCCGATCATCCTGGCGCTCTCCCTCAACGAGGTGAAGAACCACCTCTTCAAGCGATTCGCGCAGACGCTCACCTACGCGCCGCATTTCGTCTCGCTGGTGGTCGTCGTCGGCATGCTGTTCGCGTTCCTCGATCCGCGCCTCGGGCTCGTCAACCACCTCATCGAGCTGGTCGGCCTCGCACCGATCCAGTTCATGCAGGATCCGGGCTGGTTCCGGCATCTCTACGTGTGGTCGGGGGTCTGGCAGTCCCTGGGCTGGAGCACGATCATCTACCTGGCGGCGCTCTCCGGTGTGAACCCTGAGCTCCATCAGGCCGCCCAGGTCGACGGCGCGAATCGTCTCCAGCGGATCCGACACGTCAACATCCCGGCGATCATGCCGACCGTCGTGATCCTGTTCATCCTCGACTTCGGCAGCTTCATGGCAGTGGGCTTCGAGAAGGCCCTGCTGATGAACAACTCGCTCAACGCCGAGGCCTCGGACATCATCCAGACCTTCGTCTACGAGACCGGGCTCCTGGAGGGGCAGTACAGCTACGCCGCGGCCGTCGGGCTCTTCGACTCCGTCATCAACATCCTCCTGCTGGTCGGCGTCAATCAGCTCGCCCGCCGTTTCTCAGAGAACAGCCTGTGGTGATCCCGTGACCTCCTCCCCTTCCCAGAGCCCGCAGGCCCTGCAGAGCCCTCAAACCGTGCAGAGCCCGCAGGCCGTGCGGAGCCCTCAGTCGTCAGGGCCCGGCCCCGCCTCGCGGCGCCCGAAGCGGCGCCCGCTCACCTCTCGCGAGGATCGCTGGTTCGACCGCCTCAACACCGTCTTCCTGCTCGCAGTGGTCGCCGTGATCGGGTATCCGCTGTGGTTCGTGCTCATCGCCTCGGTGAGCGATCCGCATGCCGTGCAGACGGGCCAGGTGTGGCTCTGGCCGGTCGACCTGAACCTGGACGGCTATGCGCGGGTGTTCTCCCAGGGGTCCATCTGGACCGGATACCGCAACACCGTCATCTACACGATCGTCGGAGTTGCCCTGCACCTGCTGATCGTGCTGCCCTGCTCCTACGCGCTCTCGCGGCGGAATATGGCGGGCCGCACCGGGGTGACCTGGTACATCCTGATCACGATGCTCTTCTCGGGCGGCATCATCCCCACCTACCTGGTCGTCAAGGACCTGGGCATGCTGGACACCATCTGGGCCGTGGTGGTGCCGGGGGCGGCCGGGGCCTGGTCGATCCTCGTCGGCCGAGCATTCTTCACCCAGAGTGTCCCTGAGGAGCTGGCCGAGGCGGCGACCGTCGACGGCGCGGGTGACATCCAGATCTTCCTGCGCATCGCGATTCCGCTCTCCGCACCGATCATCGCCACGCTCGCCCTGTTCCATGGGGTCGGGCTGTGGAATGAGTACTTCAAGGCGCTCATCTACCTCTCCGATCGGGACAAGTACACCCTCCAGCTGGTCCTGCGCGAGCTGCTGGTGGTCTCGCAGGAGACCTCCCAGGGCGGGGCGGGTGCGGCCGGCTCGCTGATCGAGCAGCAGCGACTGGCCGCCCTGATCAAGTACGCGGTGATGATCGTCGCTTCGCTCCCGCTGCTGGTGATCTACCCCTTCCTGCAGCGCTTCTTCACCCAGGGCGTGCTCGTCGGCTCGGTCAAGGGGTGAGGGCGCGATGCTGACCCGCCTCGACGGCGCCCTGCACTGGCTGGTGCGGCTGGTGTGGCTGAACACCTGCTGGCTCGGGCTCACAGCGGCCGGCGGGATCGTGCTCGGCGTCGGCCCCGCCACCTTCGCCGCGCTCGAAGTGGCGCAGCGCTGGATGCGCGGCGAGAGGGACCTGCCCATCGGCCGCGCCATGTGGCAGCAGTGGCGCCAGGGCTGGCGGCTCACCAACGCCGTCACCCTGCTCGCCCTCACGCTGTGCGGAGCCCTGATCGTCACCTGGTGGCTCTCGCGCGGCCTGCCGCCCGTCCCGGCCGCACTCACGCAGGGGCCTGCGCTGCTGGGCCTGCTCCTGATGGTCGCGCTGATGCCGCATCTGCTCTGGATCGCAGGGCGGGAGGTCGACGGTGCCCCGCCGCGCCTGGCCGTCGTGTTCACCGCGGCGCTCGCGGTCGGCCTCGGGCGCCCCGTGCTGACCCTCTGCCTGCTGGCTCCTCTGATCGCCTGGCCGATGGCGCTGATCGCCAGCGGCTGGCCGGGACTGCTGCCCGTCTGCGGGATCAGCATCCCTCTCGTGGCCGCCGCCTGGTGCCTGCGGCGCACCTTCCCCTGAACCTGCCACCCCTCGACCCCACAAACCCTGAACTGGTCACTCGCCTGGTTCAGTCACGTCCCGAAAGGATCCCTGCACCATGTCCCACCACCCCTTCACCCGCCGTGCCGCGCTGGCGTCAGGCGCCGCCCTCGCCTCCGCTGCGGTCCTCGCCTCCTGCGGCGACGACAGCGAAGAGATCGACACCCTCGACCAGATCGAGAACCCCGACGAGAACATCACCCCCGAGGGCATGCCGATCGCGAACGAACTGATCACGATCGACTTCCTCAGCGCCCGCCCCTCGACCACCGCAGAGGACTGGAACGAGGTCTCCGTCATCCAGGCGACCGAGGAGCTCACCAACGTCCACATCGACTTCGGCCTGGTCCCCCAGGATGGAGCGACCGAGCGCCGCAACCTCGTGCTGAGCAGCGGCGACTACCCCAGCGCGTTCTACCGCACGGGGGTCGGAACCGGGGACATCGCCACCTACGGGGAGCGAGGCACCTTCATCGCGCTGAACGATCTGCTCGAGAAGCACATGCCGAACCTGACCGCGCTGATGGAGAAGAGCCCCCAGATCCGCGAGGGGCTGACCTTCCCGGACGGGAACATCTACTCCACGCCCCAGATCTACGACCCGAGCTTCCTGGGCCTGCGATACATGTTCAAGCTCTGGGCCCGGCAGGACTGGCTGGACCAGTTCGGCATGGCCGTGCCCGAGACGACCGAGGAGTTCCAGGCCTATCTCGAGGAGTCCGTCAACACGATCGACGGCGCGATCGGCCTCACCGACCCCGTGAACCTGGGAGAGACCTACCCGACGCTCTACGGCGCCTTCGGGGTGGCGAACCAGGGCACCGCCGGGGGACAGATCGATCTGGATCCGGACACGGGGAAGGTGCGCTACTTCCCCATCACCGACGGCTACCGCGAGATGATGGAGTACCTCAACGGGCTCTACAGCAAGGGACTGATCCCGGCAGACATCTTCTCCTCGGACCGGGCGACCTTCACCGCCCAGGGCAGCGAGGGGATCGTGGCCGCCTGCGGGACGCCCGCCCCTGCCGGATACTTCGGCGAGGTGGGCGAGAAGTACGTCGTCGTGCCCCCGCTGACCCGCAATGCGGGGGAGACCCCGGTGTGGCATGCGGTGCGCTCCGAGCTCGCCTCGATCTGCCACTTCGTGATGACCGACCGCTGCGAGCATCCCGTGGCGCTCGCCCGCTGGATGGACTACTGGTACAGCGAGGAGGGTGCTCGTCAGTTCTTCCTCGGCAACCAGGGGGACAGCTGGGAAGAGGTGGGCGGCGAGTACAAGCTGCTGCCCGAGATCACCGAGGGGCAGTCCGTCGATGACGGCCTCAAGCCGCACTCGATCTTCATGGGCGGCAGCTACCCGGGCTGGGTGACCGAGCGCTGGTTCGGGGGTGTGGAGAGCATGCCGCAGGCCATGGAGAGCTCGAAGGCCATGGAGCCGTACGCGATCCCCGAGGTGTGGTCCGCCTTCACCTTCACCCCGGAGGAGTCCGACGTGCTCGGCACCGTCGGCACCGAGATCGGCAAGTACCTCGGCGAGGCGCGAGCAGGCTTCATCACCGGCCAGCTGCCGCTGTCCGAGTGGGGCACCTTCGTGGAGACCCTCGAGAGCATCGGGCTGAGCGAGTTCTTGGAGATCCAGCAGACGGCGTACGACCGCAGGCAGTGACCCGGCCCCCGGGCCTCCCTGCACAGGGCGGCCCGGGGTGCGCGGACGGAGCGGCCCCGGGGTCTGCGGCCAGCGTGATCTGGCTCGCTTTCCCGGGGTCGCCCCGTGCCTGAGCGGTCCCCAGCGGAGAGCTCTCGCCCCGGACGGCAATTGCGCACCATCGGCATTACGGAATAAGGTCAGGCTCGCCTAACCACCGGTTCCCGGTGGTCTCGAACCTGGAGGACCCGCTGTGAAGCTTTCCCGCCGTGCACTCGTCCTAGCGGCGCTCGCCGTCCCCGCGCTCGCCGCCTGCTCCGGGGAGGCAGGGACCAGCACGGCTCCCACCGCGGGCGGCGGCGCGGCCGACGGGTCCTTCCCCGTCACCCTCACCCACCTCTACGGCGAGACCGTGATCGAGGCGGAGCCCGTCACCATCGCGACCGTCTCCTGGGTCAACGCCGACACCCTGCTCGCGCTCGATGTGGTGCCGGCCGGGATTCCGACCGTCACCTGGGGCGGCAACGACAACGGCTCCACCGACTGGATCGATGCGAAGCTCACCGAGCTCGGTGCCGACTGGGGCACCGAGAACGCCCCCACCCAGTACGACGAGTCCGACGGCATCAACTACGACGAGATCGCGGCGCTGCTCCCGGACCTCATCATCGCCGCCTATTCCGGCCTCACCGAGGAGGAGTACACGCAGCTGAGCAAGATCGCGCCGACCATCGGCCCGCTGGCGGCGAACTACACCGCCGGCTGGGAGGACGTCCTGACCGCCGTCGGCACCGCCACCGGTCGCTCCGAGCAGGCCACGAGCCTCGTCGAGCAGATCACCGCGGATCTCGCCGCCGTCGGCGAGGAGAACCCGGCCGTCGCGGGCGCCACCTTCATCGCCGGCACCCTGGGCCTCGCGGACAACTCGATCAATCTCTACGTCGGCGAGGACACCCGCCCGCGCTTCTTCACCGCGCTGGGGATGACCCAGGCGGAGGTCATCGACGAGAACACCCCCGGGGCGGACAGCTTCTACCTCGAATGGTCCGCCGAGCGCGCCGACGAGCTGGTCTCAGACCTCTTCTACACCTGGGCCGCGCCCGGCACCACGGTCGAGGACTTCCAGGCGAATCCGCTGTTCGCGCAGATCCCCGCGGTGGCCTCCGGCGGGGTGGTGCTCACCGACGACGACCACCTCACGCTGTCGATCTCCGCAGCCAATGCGCTGAGCCTGCCCTGGGCGCTCGAGCACCTGGTGCCGTCCATCGTCGAGACCGCTCAGCACGTCCGGGGCTGAGCAGCCACGGTGCGACGCTCCACCCCGCTGGCGATCGCCGGAGGCCTCCTGGCCCTGGCGATCGCCAGCCTGCTCTCCCTCATGATCGGCGCCCGCACCGTCGCCCCGAGCACCGTGTGGGATGCGCTGACCGCCTACGACGCAGGCTTCGCGGACCACGCCGTGATCCATGCCCGGCTGCTGCGCACCGCCGCCGGGGTCGCCGTCGGTGCGGCGCTCGCCGTGGCCGGCGCCGCGATGCAGGGAGTGACCCGCAACCCGCTCGCGGACCCCGGCATCCTGGGGATCAACGCAGGCGCCACCACCAGCGTGGTGATCGGGGTGTTCCTCCTGGATGCATCCGCCGTCGCCGAGTTCATGGTGCTCGCCCTGATCGGCGCCGCCGTCGGCACCGTCGTCGTCTACGCCGTCGCCTCGCTCGGACGCGACGGCGCCACCCCGGTGAAGCTCGCGCTCGCCGGGGCGGCGGTCACCGCCGGTCTCGGCTCGGTGATCAACGCACTGGTGCTTCTCGACGACGCGTCCCTGGACCGGCTGCGGTTCTGGCAGGTGGGCACCCTCGGCGCCCGCAGCCTCTCCGATATCGCGGTCGTCGCGGCGCTGATGGCGATCGGGGCGGTGCTGATCACGGGGACCACCGGTGTGCTCAACGCCCTCGCCCTCGGCGACGACGCCGCGGTGGGCCTCGGCGTGAGGGTGGCACGGGCACGGATCGTGCTGGGGATCGCGATCATCCTGCTGTGCGGGGCGGCGGTCGCGCTCGCCGGGCCCGTCGGCTTCCTCGGCCTGGTGGTCCCGCATGCCGCACGGCTGCTGGTAGGCGGCGACTACCGGCGCATCGTCCCGCTGTGCCTGCTGGGCGGCCCGGTGCTGATCCTGCTGGCCGACACCGTGGGCAGGGTGGTCGCCCCGCCCGCCGAGGTGCAGGTCGGCGTGATGACCGCCCTGATCGGAGTGCCCGTCTTCGTGGTGCTGCTGCGCACCCGGCGGCAGGTGGGGCTGTGAACGCCGCTCCCGCTCCCGCTCCCGAGCCCGCGCCGCGCGCCTCCCGCCCGGGCCCCGGCTCCCGCCCGCGCTCTCCCGGCCGTTCCCGCCGCACTGCGCTGACCGCCCTGGTCGCCGGGGTGATCGTGCTGGCCCTGGTCGCGGCCCGCGTGCTGCTGGGCACCCCGATGGTGCCGCTGGACCAGGCGCTGCGGGTGATCGGCGGCGAGGCGATCCCCGGCATCTCCTTCATCGTGATGGAGAACCGCCTGCCCACCGCGGTGGTCGCGCTGCTGGCCGGCATCGCCTTCGGGCTCTCCGGCACCATCTTCCAGACCCTGCTGCGGAACCCGCTGGCCAGCCCTGACGTGATCGGGGTGACCCTCGGCGCCTCGGCCGGGGCGGTGATCGCGATGAGCTTCTTCGAGACCGACGGCCGCGCGCTGTTCTGGTTCACGCTGCTGGGCGGCGTGCTGACGGCGCTGCTGATCCTCGCGGTGGCCGGAGCGGGCCGCCCGGGCGCGACCGGCGCGGTGGACAACCGCTTCGTGCTGGTGGGCATCGGGGTCGCCGCGGCGCTCAGCGCCCTGGTCTCCTACCTGCTCACCCGGCTCACCCTGCAATCCGCCGGGGACGCGATGCACTGGCTGGTCGGCTCGCTGTCCACCTCCACCTGGGACCGAGTGGTGGTGCTCGCGATCGCTCTGGCGGTGCTGCTTCCGGTCCTCGCACTGCTGGTGCCCCGGCTGCGGATCCTGCAGCTGGGCGATGAGACCGCCACCGGGCTCGGCCTCGCGGTGCCCCGCACCCGGATCTGGCTGATCATGGTCGCGGTGATCCTCTGCGCGTTGACGGTCGCGGTCACCGGCCCGCTCTCCTTCGTGGCCTTCCTCGCCGGGCCGATCGCCCGGATGCTCGCCGGCCGGCCCAGCTTCGTGCTGTCCGCCGCCGTCGGCGCCGTGATCGTGCTGCTCGCCGACATCGCCGGCCAGAACCTCTTCGGCTCCACCGAGCTGCCCGCCGGAGTCATCACCGGCGCGCTCGGTGCCCCGTTCCTGCTGTGGATGCTCACCCGCACCACGTTCTCCGGACCCGGAAGGTGACCTCGCCACGATGGCACTGATCGAGACCCGCAACCTGCACCTGGCCTATGACCGTCGGGACATCGTCCGCGACCTCAGCCTGAGCCTGCCCGAAGGGCAGATCACGATCATCGTGGGCGCCAACGGCAGCGGGAAGTCGACCCTGCTGCGCGGGATGTCACGCCTGCTCACTCCGCGCAGCGGCACCGTGCTGCTGGACGGCCGTGATCTCCATTCCCTGCGCGGCAAGGAGCTCGCCCGCCGCCTCGGCCTGCTCCCGCAGACTCCGATCGCCCCCGACGGCGTCACCGTGAGGGAGCTGGTCACCCGCGGCCGCTTCCCCCACCAGGGCCTGTTCCCGCAATGGTCCGACCAGGACGAGCTGGCGGTGGCCGAGGCGCTCGCCGCCACTCGCACCGACGCGCTGCAGGACCGGCTGCTCGAGGAGCTCTCCGGCGGGCAGCGCCAGCGGGTCTGGATCGCGATGGCGCTCGCCCAGCAGACGGAGGTGCTGCTGCTGGACGAACCCACCACCTACCTCGATGTCACCCACCAGCTCGAGGTGCTCGACGTGGTCAGGGACCTGCAGCGGGAGCGCGGCACCACCGTGGGGATCGTGCTGCATGACCTGAACCTCGCCGCGCGCTACGCCGATCACCTGGTCGCCATGCGCTCCGGCGAGATCCATTCCCAGGGCACGCCGGCCGAGGTCATCACCCGCCAGATGGCGCATGAGGTCTTCGCCCTGGATGCCCACATCGCCCCCGATCCGGTCACCGGCACCCCGATGGTGCTGCCGCTGGGCCGTGACCGCACCGCCCCCGGTGCACACCACCACCACGAGGAGGACCCCATCTCGACCACCGCCGAGACCGCCCCGACCGAGACCGCCTTGAGCGCGACTGCCCCTACCGCGACTGCCCCGACCGAGGCTGCCCCGACCGAGACTCCCGCTGCGACCGACACGCGCGTCTCCGCCCTGGACCACAGCTCGATGCTCGCCTTCGAGCTGGAGGTCGCCGCACGCCGCAGCCTCGGCCCCTCGCTGGTGCGCTTCACCCTGACCGGCCCTGAGCTCGAGCACTTCGGCACCAACTCCCATGTGCTGGACCTGCGGATCAAGCTGATCATCCCCGGGCCTGCCGCGAGCGCAGACCACTTCGCCCCGGTGCGTCCCGGTGCGCTGCTCGACCCCGTCATCCACTCCGACTGGTACCGCAGCTGGCTGCAGATCGATCCCACCGACCGCGGCTGGATGCGCACCTACACGGTGCGTGAGCATCGCGCCGCCGGCCATCCCGGGAACCACACCGCGAACCCCGAGATCGACATCGACGTGGTCCTGCACCTCGACCCCGTCGAGGTCCCCGGCCAGGGCGTCGCCGCCCGCTGGGCCCGGGATGCGAGGGTCGGTGACACGCTCACGATGCTCGGTCCCAACCGGCATCTGGTGGGCCCCGAGTACGGCGGCATCGAGTTCCGGCCCGGCACCGCCCGCACCGTGCTGCTGGTGGGCGACGAGACCGCGCTGCCGGCCGTCGGCTCGATCCTCGAGGCGCTGCCCGCCTCGATCAGCGGTCACGCTCTGCTCGAGGTGCCCGAGGCCGGTGACCAGCAGCAGCTGCTGACCCGCTCCGGGGTGCAGGTGACCTGGCTGCCCCGCGAGGGCCGCCCGCACGGCGAGCTGCTCGACGCCGCGGTGCGGGAGCTGATGAGCGCGAACGCCCAGGCATTCCGGGGCACGGCGGGGGATGATCCCGCAGCGCCTGAGGGCTCCGCGGGGGCCGATGGCTTCGCAGGGGCCGACGGGTCCGCTGCAGCCGCGTCACCGGAGCTCGAGGACGTCGACGTCGACGAGACCATGCTGTGGGAGACGACCACCGGGCACGGCGCCTTCTACGCCTGGCTGGCGGGGGAGGCCGGGGTGATCAAGACCCTGCGCCGACACCTGGTCAGCGAGCTGGGGCTGGACCGGAAGCAGGTCTCCTTCATGGGGTACTGGCGCCTGGGCCGGCCCGAGCACTGAGCGGAGCGGACGCGAAGAAGACGCAAGAAGACCCGGCGAAGAGGCGGCGAAGACGCGGAGGGGACGCAGAGCGGAGACGGAGCGGACGCGGGCTGCCCTGGCCGCACCGGCCGCACCAGCACCCGCCTCACTGCCGCACGATGATGTTCTCCGAATCGATGTAGGCGCCCACCGGGGAGGTCAGCGCGCCGATCACCTCGGCGACATGCTCGGGCTGCATGATCGTGCGCGGATCCTCGTCCGGGGCGAGCACGCGCCGCAGCTCGGTCGCGGTGCGCCCGGGGGAGATGCACGCGACCCGGGTGCCGTAGATCGAGAGCTCCTCCCGCATCACCTCGCTCATGGTGATCAGCGCGGACTTCGACGCCGAATAGGTCAGCCAGCCCGAACGCCCGGTGACCCCGGCGGTGGAGGCCACGTTCACGATCAGGTCGAAGACGTTGCCGCGATTGAGGAGAGTCTTCACCAGCAGGAACGGTGCATAGAGGTTCACCTCCATGGTGCGCTCGAAGTCCGGCATCCTGACCTGCTGCAGCGGCACCGGGTTCGTGTAACCGGCGTTGTTCACCAGCAGATGGATGTGGCCCACCTCGTCGTAGAGCCGCTTCGCGGCGCGCTTGAGGGCGGAGCGGTCGCCGACGTCGAGCACGCAGGACAGGAAGCGGGTGCTGCCGTCATCCTCCTCGCGCAGCAGCCCGGCGGCCTGGTCGAGGTCCTCGGCGCTGCGGGAGACGAGGATGATCGTGGAGATGTCCGGCTCCTGCGCGAGCCGGCGGGCGGTCGCCAGTCCGATCCCGCGGGAGGCGCCGGTGATCAGGGCGGTGCGGCCGGGAAGCTCTGGCTGAGCACTGCGCGCGGTGGTCTGCTCAGACATCTCGATCCCTCTCTCCCTGCAGCAGCACGGTGGCCATGCGGACGTCGGTCGGGGAGGTCACCTTGAGGTTGGTGTCGCTGCCATCGAGGAAGTGCACCGGGAAGCCGGCGTCGGCGACCAGGGTCGCGTCCTCCGTGTACTCGATGCCCTCGGACAGGGCCTTCTCGTGGGCGGCGACCAGATCGGTGCGCCGGAACTTCTGGGGCAGCTGCACATTGCGCAGCCGGTCCCGGTCCAGCGAGCCGGTGACCTGGTGGGTCTCGGGATCCACGGGCGCGACGGTGAAGGGGATCGGTGACATCAGCGCGACGTTCTGCCAGGGCGAGTCGATCAGGCGCGTGAAGTCCGCGGCGGTCGCCAGCGGGCGGGCGGACTCGTGCAGGAGGATCTGGTCGTACTCGCAGTGCGGGAGCATCTCGCGCACCGAGGAATGACGCGTCGGCGCTCCCGGCACCAGCGTGATCGGGGTGGAGATCGCGTAGGCCTCGAGCACCTCCTCGATCTCCTTCCGCCAGCCCTCGGGGAAGTTCACCACGATCTGCCCTACCTGCGGCAGGCGATCCGCGGTGACCAGGGTGTACACGAGGATCGGGATGCCGCGCAGCTTGAGCAGCTGCTTGGGCTGTCCCGCTCCGACCCGGGCCCCCACCCCGCCGTTGAGCAGGACCAGCGAGAACGTCGCAGCGGCCGTCGTCATGGGTGTCTCCTCTCTGCTGGTGTCATCTCTTCTGGTCTCATCGCCGACTCAGGATTCCTTCTCGTAGGCGGTGAGCACCTCGCGGATCGGTCCGTCCTGGACCAGCTGTCCCTGGCGCAGGTAGAGCCCTCGGGTGCAGAAGCGGCGCAGGTCGTTGTCCTTGTGGGAGACCAGGAAGAGGGTGCGGTTCGCGGCCAGCAGCTCCTCGATCCGCATGTAGCACTTGGTGCGGAAGGCCTTGTCGCCGACCGCGAGCACCTCGTCGACCAGGATGATCGGCTCATCGAGCTGCGAGATCACGGAGAACGCGAGCCGGACCTTCATCCCGGAGGAGAAGTGCCGGAACGGCGTGTCCAGGAACTTCTCCATCTCCGCGAAGTCGACGATCTCGTCGAACTTCGCCG
The DNA here is from genome assembly GCF_052377065.1 of Brachybacterium sp. AOP42-C2-15. Lineage (NCBI taxonomy): Bacteria > Bacillati > Actinomycetota > Actinomycetes > Micrococcales > Dermabacteraceae > Brachybacterium > Brachybacterium sp. AOP42-C2-15. The sequence continues at coordinate 42,861 of NZ_JBQSWK010000004.1, read as the reverse complement.
CGATGGTCTCCTTCCGCATCCCGTGCAGGCCGGCGGCGAGATGGATGTTCTCCCGCCCGGTGAGGTCCGGGGCGAAACCGCCGGTGATCTCGATCAGCGGTGCCACGCCGCCGGTCACCGAGACCCGGCCCGCATCGGGCAGCAGCACCCCCGCCACCACCTTCAGCAGCGTGGACTTGCCCTGCCCGTTGCGGCCCACGACGCCGACCGCCTCGCCCTGACCCACCTCGAAGGAGATGTCCTTGAGGCCCCAGAAGGCGTCGCCGTCGGGGCCCTTGTCGCGGCGGAAGAGCATCGAGCGCAGGCTCAGGTCGCGACGCTTGCGGGAGAACTCGACTCCCACCCCGTCCAGCGAGATCACGGGGGCGGCAGGGCTCCCGGCGGGCCCCCCGGTGGGGGAGTCGGCAGCGGGGAGAATGTTCGTGTCGTTCATCAGACCTCCTTCAGCACCTGACGCTCCATGCGACCGAACACCGTCCAGCCGATCACCAGAATGGCGGCAGAGATGGTGGCGGCCACGAGGATCGCGTCCCAGTGCACCGGACCGGGGAAGAGCCCGGCGCGATAGCACTCCAGGATCCCGGTGAGCGGATTGAACTTGTAGAGCCCGACGACCACCGGCGGCAGTGACGTGACCACCACGTCGTTCAGGCTGTAGATGATCGGGGAGGCGTAGAACAGCGCACGCGTGGCCACCCGGATCAGCGGCTCCACGTCCCGCACCAGCATGGTGATCGGGGAGAACAGGAGGGCGAGTCCCAGCAGCAGCATCAGCTGGATCAGGATGCCGACGGGGAAGAGCACCAGCTGCAGATCGAACTGCGGCCGGTAGAACACCGCGAAGACGGCGAGCACCGGGATCGACAGCAGGAACTCCACGCCCTTCGCGCCGGTGCTGCGCAGCACCCAGATCTGGCGCGGCAGGGAGGTCGAGGCGATCAGCCGCCGCTGGGAGGCCAGCGACTGGATGCCCTCGTTGATCCCGTTGGTGAACCACATGAACGGCAGCAGCCCGGAGAGCAGGAAGATGATGTACGGCTCCGCGCCCACCGTGCGATGGAAGATCACCGTGAACACGAACCAGTAGATCGAGCCCATCATCAGCGGCTCGAGCACGGTCCAGACATAGCCGAGCATCGAATCGGCGTAGCGCAGCTTGAGGTCGCGCCGGATCAGCACCGCGAGGATCTTCCGGGTGCGCACCAGCTCCCGGAGGGTCTGCGCGGTCGAGGTGCGGGTCCCGGCGGTGTAGGGGACGGGCCGGCTCACGGGGTCGTGACCCGGCTGCTCGGAGCGGACGGCGCCTCGTCCGTCGGCGGAGCGGGAGCGGGCGGGTCGGGCGGGCTCGGATCGGGCCCGCCGATCCGCGCCCACTGCTCGTCCCGCTGCGCTGCGAGGTCGCGGCAGGTGGTGAGGAAGCGGTCGAGGGACGCCCCCGGGGTGGTGTCCCCGAGGTAGTACTCGCTCAGGCGCAGTCGCTCCTCACGGCCCGGATCGCGGGAGATCGCCTCCATGGCGAGCCGCCCGGCGGCCGACGCCTCCTGAACGGTGAGACGGGGGAGCACATCGAGCATCCGGGTACCGGCCTCCTGAGCAGTTCCTTCGGCGGGGGTGGTGATGATCAGCGGCTTGCCGGTGGCGAGCCAGTCGTTCGCGACGGCGGAGACGTCGCAGATCAGCAGATCCGCCTCCGCGACGTCGAGCGACAGCGGGCGGTCGTCGGAGATGGTGTGCCCGCCCTCGGCGAGCAGCTCCCGCACCGTCCGGTCCGCTTCGCCGAACTCCGGCACCCGCACCCCGGTCAGCGGATGGGGGCGATAGATGATCCGGGCCCCCTCCTCCTGCACGGCGCGCAGCAGCGTCTCGGCGTGGGTGCGCAGCGAGCTGTAGGCGACAGAGGCCTGGCCGCCCTCCCAGGTGGGCGCGTAGAGCACGACCGGTCGTTCATCCCGGCGCTCCGGGACGGCGACCGCCTCCCGGTCGGTGTCCAGGGCGGGGCGGCCGACGGGGAGGCAGCGGGCGGCGGCGTCGAACAGGGAGGTGTACCGCGCATAGCGGTCGATCGCCGCCTGCCCCGCCACGAAGGAGTAGTCGTAGGCCTTCACCTGGTTGGAGACCGAGACGCCCTTGTCCGAGTCCCCGTGCAGCAGGGACACGTGGATGACCGATCGGGAGCGCAGCGGCGCCGTGTTCATCGGGTTGTAGTTCACGTACAGGATCAGCTTGGTGTCGCTGCGGGCGATCAGCCCGTCGAGGGTGGCGTCCAGGGCGACCGTCACCACCGGCATGTCCATCTCGTCCCGCAGCACCTCCGCGACCCGGGAGTCCATGCACACCACGGTCACGCCCAGCTCCGCATGGAGTGCTCGGAGCGGGCCGTACCAGCCGCGCAGCTGGTAGATGCTCTCTATGGTGTCGGCGAAGTAGACGATGACGTCGCCGTGCAGGGACTGGTCCTGGAGGTCCTCGTCGTCGCCGAGGCCGTCGGGCATTCCGCCGGGCAGCAGGTGGTAGCGGCGCAGGAGCCGCCCGCCCATGCTGCGCAGTCGGCGGTTCAGGGTGTTCTCTCGAGGCTGCAAGGCCTGCTCCCTTCGCGGGGCGAGGTGGTCGGGTCGGTGCAGTCGAACAGCTGCGACCAGGCCTGGGTGGTGGTGGTCAGGGGCAGGGCACGGCGATAGCTGCGGCGCAGGGGCCCCCAGCGCAAGGCCATCCGCAGGTGGCGCCGCGCCGTGCCGAGCAGGAGGCGGCGTCCTGTCGAGCCGCGCACCGGGTGGGCCATCAGGGCCCGGCCGGTCGCGTCGGTGATCACGATCGCGTCCGCCCCGAGGGCGGTGCGCCAGGTCAGGCGGTCCTCCCGCACACCCATCACCAGGCGCGGCGGCCGGTCCGGGCGCAGCAGGCGCAGCGTCGCGCGGGTGAGGGCGCGCAGCAGCGGCAGCGGGCGGTGGCGGGTGATCGCGAGGGGCTCGGCTGCGCGATCGGCATCCGTCCGGGCCGTCCAGTCGGCGCCCGCCTGCGTCGTCCAGTCGGCACCCGCCTGCATCGTCCACTCGGCGATCACTTTCCCGCCGTCGGCCCGGGCCCGTGCGAGGTCCCGTCCGAGCCAGGAGTCGGGGCCGGCGAGGAAGGACCCGATGCCGTCGTCCCACAGCGCGGTGGTCAGGTGCAGCCCGGAGAGGATGTGCTTGCCCTGGTGCAGCAGGGAGGAGGCGATCACGCCGCGGCCGGAGCCGTGCGCGGCGGCGGTCGCCAGCCGGTTGCGGTGCAGCACCCGTGCGGTCCAGGTCATCTGGGTGCGGTACATGGTCCAGGGCGGGTGATGGACGCTGGTCCCGGGCAGCACCACGTGGTGGTACCCGTGCTCGGTGGCCCGCAGCCCGTACTCGGCGTCGTCCCATTTCAGGAAGTAGGGGGCCGGCAGTCCCAGCTCCGCTGCCGTGCCGGGCGGGAACAGGGTCGCCCACCAGCCGGTGTAGTTGGCCTCGCCATGGGCGCGCAGGAAGCTCCACTGCTCGGGGGTGGTGCCCGACAGCTCGACGGGCCGCCGGATGCCGTCCGTGGCATGCCACTGGAAGTCCCCGCCCCGCACCGCCTCCGACACGGCGATCAGGCGGTCCGGCTGCTCGGAGGAGAACAGCGGGGTGCCCAGGATGGTGGGGACCGCGCACAGCGCCTGGAAGGTGACCATGCGGCGCAGGGACTCCTCGGACAGCACCGCATCATCGTCGGAGAACAGCACCGCGTGGCCGGGGGAGGCGGCGGTCTCGAGCATCCCGCGGGCATAGCCGCCGGAACCACCGAGGTTCGGCTGGGTGATCAGCCGGATCTCCGGCCGCTCGGCGAGCAGCCGGGTGACGGCGGGCAGCTGGGCGAGGGTGTGGCCCTGATCGACGACGATCACCTCATCGACGCAGTGCATCCGGGCGAAGCGCTCGGCCTGGGTGATCGCATCCTGCTCGCGGCCCCGGGTGGGCATCACCACCGTGACGGGCGGCAGCTCGACCGCACGCTCGACGCTCCAGGTGACGGTGCCGACCGGCCCCTCGATCCAGAGCCACTGCGGCCCTCGGGCGGAGAGCCGCACCTGGTGGCCGCCGACGATATCGACGGCGAGCGGCCAGCGCTGCCCGGAACGGGCCGCCCACAGGGTGGCGGGCCCGCCCTCGAACTCGAGGGTCACCGCCGCATCGCCCAGCACGGTCCGCCAGACCGAGGCCGGCAATGCCTGCCCCCAGAGGGGAGCGCCGGCGGCGGCGGAATCGGGAGCCCGCCAGGTGCCCAGGATCAGGGAAGCGCGGTGGGCCGTGCTCATGCCCGCCCCGGGATCTCGAAGGAGCTGGCATCGGGGAAGCGGCGCCGCAGGAAGGCGCGCACCTGGGCGTCGATCACCGCAGCATCGAGCTCCTGGGTGGACTCGTTGAGGCAGAAGGTCTCCAGCACGTCCCGGTCCTGCTCGAGGCCGGCCAGCCGCTCGGCCGCGTCGGGAGCGCCGACGTTCACGTAGCGGTAGCGGATGCCGCGGGTGACCGCACGCCCGGTGGCGTGGGCGTAGTTCATGTGCAGGGCGCCGGAGAGCGTCACGTCGTCGATGCGGCGGAACTGGGCGTCGCGGGTCGCGGCGACGACCTCCGGCCAGCGCTCCTCGATCTCCTGCGAGATCGTGCGGCGCAGGGCGAACGGGGTGTGGAAGAGCTTGCGGGAGACCCGCTTCCCGGTCGCCTCGTGCACGAGCGCCCGGGCGTTCTTCCCGGCGGAGTCGGAGGCGGGCTCTCCCTGGGCCGGCGCGCCGGGGGCGACATGCGCGCGGGACATGTACATCGACGCGATCCCGTTGGGGTTGAAGAAGAGCTCGGGGGCGACGGGGGAGGAGAGGAAGACGTCGTCGTTGAAGTACAGGAAGTGCTCGCTGAGCCCTTCGATCCGGTGCAGGTTCGCCTCGATCGCCTGCGAGTTGAAGGTCGGCAGCCTGGTCCCGGCCGGAGCGATGTCCGCGTGGTCGACGACCGTGAGCCGCGGATGGTCCGTTCGCAGCCAGGTGGGGCGCTGGCGGTCCGTGACCAGGTAGACGTGGCGCACCCACGGTGCGTACTGCTCGAGGGAGCGCAGGGAATGGCGCAGCTCATCGTGCGCCACGAAGCGCAGATCGGCGGCGGCATGCTCGGTCATCCCGTGCCCCGTATCGGCCTCGAGGGCCGTGCGCTTGCGGGCCAGCCAGTCCGGGTCGGTGCCGTCGACCCAGGTGTAGACCACGTCGATCGGGAAGCCGACCTCGAGCAGCGCGGTCTGCTGCAGCGGGGCGAGCGCGTCCTGCGCGGTGGTCCCGAGTGCGGGCGAGGGGGTCGCCGAGGGGACGCCGGGCGGGGCGGGGAGGTCTGCTGCCGCCGTCGCCGGCTGGAAGGCCTCCTCCTCGAGGAGCTCCGTGAACTTGTTCCAGACGGCGGCGGTGAAGCGGCCGCCGTCGGCCCGGTCCCAGCGCTCGAGGCGCACGGCCGTCTCGAAGCCGTAGCGGGCGATGACGCGGCCCTCGTGGAGCGTGACGGCGGGGGCCAGGAGATGGAGGGTGGAGGCGCCCTCGACATCTTCGGTGGGGGGTGCGGCGCTGTAGACGGCGCAGCCCGCGGCAGCATCACCGCTGCCCAGCAGCACGTGGTCGAGATCGCGGGTGAGGACCGCGGCCGCGCGCCCCCAGTCCTCCCGGCGCACGCCCAGCACAGCGGAGGCGGCAGTGGGCGACCGGACGGCGACCGCGGTGATCCCTTCCGCGCCGAGGGCCTCTCGCACGTGCCCCAGCAGCTCGTGCGCGTGCTCCTGTGAGGAGCGCAGGGGGACTGCCCGCACCGGAAGGTCTCGCGCACGGAAGGGAAGAGGGGCGTCCAGCACGGCTCGTGCGGCGCTCCCTGAGGCGGAGCTCTCTGACAAGGTGAGCGCGCTGTCGAGGGTGCGCATCCGCCGCTTCGTCCGATCGCGACGGGCTGTCTCCGCCACCAGGCTCTCCAGGTGGCGAATACGGCGCCAGACGGTGCGCAGCGGCATGGCCTGGTGGGCTCCCTCCGGGACGGGGACAGGGACGATGGCGTCATCAGCGCATAGGGACGAGCTGCCGGACGACGACGCCGTCCAAGGGTCAGAACCCGAGAACGGCGAGTTCCCGGACTATAGCAATGTGAACCGCCGATGAACGCGAGGTGTACTGCGATGGGCGCGTCTGACCGTACACTCGGCGACCGTGGGAGAGACCCGGCGCATCGCAGCGAAACTGCATCGAGGGGATGTGGTCCGTCAGCTGAGGCTGTCGGGCCGTGGCCTCCTGCCCGCGGCAGCGCCGGGGAACGTCTGGACAGGCCTGCGCGCGCGGCCGCGCCAGGCCCGCCTGGTCGCCGCCCCGGACCTGCACCGACTTCGCGGCGAGCTGCTGGAGGGCGTGCTCGCGACGATCTCCCCGATCGTGCCTCTCCTCGCCCCTCCCGTCCCGCGCCATCCGTGGCGACTCGCCATCCGCGCGCAGGACGCAGCCGCCCTGCTCGACGCGCTGCAGGATCTGCCGCCGCACTGGGAGGTCACGCCCGCCCGCAACGGCAGGTCAGTGGCCCTGCGAGAACGGTTCGCCGTCGCCGGCCGCGAGCTGGAGCGCACGGCCGACCTCGAGCTGAGGGTGGATGTGCTGCGGCGGGAGGGGGAGACGCACCGCGGCGCCGCCCCCGGCACCCCGGGAAGGATCCCCGCCGCGACCTGGGAGGAGATGGCTCTCGAGAGCCTCTCGGCCTCACATCGCGAGCCGGGTCCTCCCGCGATCAGGGGACCGATCGACGTGGTCTACACCTGGGTCGACGGCGGCGATGCGGGATGGCGGGCGCGTCGCGACGCCGCGCTGGCGGCGACAGCGGGCGTGGACGGCACGACCGCCCGGCACCCCTCGGCGAGCGACGAGGGCCGGTTCGAGAACTCCGATGAGCTGCGCTACTCCCTGCGCTCTCTGCACCGCTGCGCGAACTGGGTGCGCCGCATCCACCTGGTCACCGACGGCCAGGTCCCGGACTGGCTGCGTCCGGACGACCCGCGGATCCAGGTCGTGGATCACCGTGAGCTGCTCGGCGGCAGCCGGTTCAACTCCCATGCGATCGAATCAGCGCTGCACCGCATCCCCGACCTCACCGAGCACTACCTCTACCTCAACGATGACGTGCTCTTCGGCCGGATCGCGCACCCGGGCGACTTCTTCGCGGCGGAGGGGGTCGCCCGTTTCTTCCCCTCGGACCTGCCGATCGACCCCGGGCCCCCGACGCCCGCCGATCCACCGCTCATGGCGTCTGCCAAGAACGGTCGGGAGCTGCTGGCAGACCGCTTCGGGATCGAGGTGCGCACGAAGATCCGTCACACCGTCCATCCGCAGCTGCGCAGCGTGGCCGCCCAGATCGAGGCGGAGAACCCCGAGGCGATCGCCCGGACCCGTGCGGCGCTGTTCCGTTCCCCGCAGGACCTCTCGGTGGCGTCCTCCCTCCATCACTGGTACGCGCATGCGCAGGGACGGTCCGTGCCGTCGACCCCGAACTACCTGTATCTCGACCTGTCGGCCCCGCATGCGCCACAGGCGCTCGACGCCCTGGGGTCGCTGCGCCGCTACGACACCTTCTGCCTGAACACCGAGGAGAGAGCACTGACCCCGACCATGCGCACCGAGCTGAGCAGCTTCCTGGAGGGCTATTACCCCGATCCCGCGCCCTGGGAGGTCGGTTCCCCGGAGGTGCCGGGACGGACGCCGACCGAGCGCCCCGAGCGGAGGGCGCCGTGACGGCGCGCTCCGCGCTCCGTACCCTGCTGGTCCGCGGTTCTCGATCCCCGCGCGCCGTGCTTCGTCGTGTCCGCGCCCTGGTGCGGGACGCCCGTCGCGCGAGCGCCGTCCCGGTGCAGATCACCCTGGACGGCCACGACCTCCTGAACTGGCGTTCGCCCGATCCCTCCGTGCTGGGACTCGTGCTGTGCGACAGGCGGGGAGCGGCCGTGAGCAGCGAAGCCCTCGCCGCAGCGGGGCCGCCGCACGGAGTGCATGCCCTGAACGGCCTCGAGCAGGACACCTATGAGCTCCGGACCCGCACCGCCCGCGGAGAGCGTGAGGTCCGGCTGCTCACCGCAGGCGACGGCACCCTCAACGAGGCGCGCACCTCGGAGGCCGGGGTGTGGCGATTGGAGACTGAGCCGACCCCGCGGCTCGTCCACCGCCCCGCGGAGGCGGAGCCCCCCGGACTGCTTGCCCTCGAGGCCGCGCACGGACTCGTCGCGCTCGACATCGGTCCCGTTCAGGGGGCGTGGGACCTCACCGTGGAACGCAGGGGCGGGACCCGACGGATTCCGGTGGAGCCACGCCCGGACCGGACCGGGGCCGTGCGCGTCTATCGGCTGGGCCGCGCGCAGTGGGGTGCCGCGGGGCTCCCCCTGACCGGGGAGACCACGATCTGGGATGTGATCCTGCGCCCCGGCGCGGAGCCGGATCGTCGGGTGCGGGTGGCCTGGCGCGGAAGCGGCATCGCACGCCCCCGGGATGCGATCCGCCTGCGCGCCGTGGTGTCGTACTCCGTCGCCGGTCAGCGGATCGTCGTGCGTCCGTACTGGACGAAGGACCAGCATCTCGCCCTCGAACTGACAGCGACCCCCAGCATCGGAGGAGACCCCGGATGAAGCTCACCTACCTGCTGACCACCGCCGATGCGCGCGCCGGTACGGAGAAGGCCTTCGCGGACCAGACCAGGGCCATGGCCGCCCGCGGGCACCGGGTCGAGGTGCTGAGCCTCTACCGGCTGCCGGAACCCGGGTTCGACTTCGGTGACGGCGTGCGGATCGTGCACCTCACGGACCTCGCCGGTCCCGAGGGCGCGCCCAGCCTGATCATCCCCGCCGAATGGGACGACCAGTTCTGCGAGAGCGCGGACTCGGCACTGATGACCTGGCTGGGACGGTGCGATGCCGATGTGGTGATCACCTCGACCCCTGCGCTCACGGTGATGGCGCTGCTCGCCTGCCCCGACCGGGTGCGCATCGTCGAGCAGGAGCACCGGGCCTCGATGCGCCGCGGGATCACCGCCGCCCCGCTGCTCCGCCACGGACCGAGGGTCGACGCGCTGGTCTCCCTGACGGCGCGGAACGCCGAATGGCTGCGCGAGCAGTGGGGAGCGCGCTCGCCGCGGATGGAGGTCATCCCCAATGCGCTGCCGGCGACGGGACGGCCTGTCAGCGGCGGTGGCCAGAAGGTCGTGATGTCTGCTGGACGCATGGTGCGCTCCAAGGGCTTCGGTGACCTGATCCGCGCTTTCGCACAGGTCGCGAACGAATTCCCGGAGTGGCGACTGCGGATCTTCGGTGACGGCCCGCAGCGGGGCGAGCTGCTGCGCACGGCCCGGGATCTCGGGATCGCCGGTCGGGTCGAGCTGATGCCGCCCACCACCGACATCGAGGCCGAATGGGCGCGCGCCTCGCTCGGTGCGCTCGCCTCGAGCAGCGAGGGGCTGCCACTGGTGCTGCTCGAAGCCCGCGGTGCGGGCCTGCCGGTGATCGCCTACGACTGCGAGACCGGACCGCGGGAGGTCATCGAGAGCGGGAAGGACGGGTTCCTGGTCCCAGTCGGGCACGTGCAGGGCCTCGCGTCGTCCCTGCGTCTGCTGATGGGGGACGAGGGGCGCCGTGAGGCGATGAGCGCACGAGCCGCCGAGTCGCTGCGCCGCTTCTCCCCGGACGTCGTGGCGGAGCAGTGGCACACGCTGCTGGAGGATCTCGTCGGAGAAGGCCCCTCGGCCCGTCGGCGCGAGGGAGGCGCGGGAGCTCACGGCGCGGTCGGGGCCGGTGACGGGGCGCTCGACGGCGCGGAGCGCCTCGAACGGCAGGAGAGCCTCGGCTCCGCAGGGGGCGAGGACCACCGCGGTCCCGAGGAAGGAGCTGACGGTGAGGACCGGACCGAGGACGGCATTCTCCGCGTCGGCCCGGAGGACGTGCTCCCGCACCGGGCGCGGGAGCGCAATCGCACGGCGCTGGCGGAGCTGTTCTCCTCCTGCCCCGTCCGCTGCCGGCCGCTGCGCTCCGCAGGGGCGACGTCCTGGGCGGTCCCGAGCTCGGACCGCGAGCACGTGCTCCAGTACCTGGTCGACCACCACGAGGACCTCGGCGCGCTCGAGGTCCGGCTGTACGGCGGGGCGGCTCGACTCGACGAGGACGGCCGCTCCTGGTGCCGGGACCTCGAGGAGGTCGCCTGGTCCGATGTCACCCGCGCCTATCTCTTCCAGCACTTCGAGGTGGGCGGCACCGGGGTGCACATCGGCTACGCCGCCGGGATCACCCTCGAGTTCTGGGACGAGGACGAGCGCCGCCCGGGCCTGATGAGATCCCGGCATGTCAACGACGAGGTCGAGGTGCTGGCTCCCGAGCAGTTCGACAGCCCCCTCTTCGGGCCGTGGACCCCGATGCGCGGGCGGACGCTGTGGTCCTCGATCGAATTCCCCATCGACGTCGTCTACACGTGGGTGGACGGCGCGGACCCTGCCTGGCGGCGCAAGCGCGCCGCGGTCGAGGCGGGCGGCGAGGGGCAGGTCGATGCCGCCGGCCTGGCCCGCGCCGAACTCGCCGCCGGGGAGATCCGCTTCTTGAACCGGGACGAACTGCGGTTCTCGCTGCGCTCCCTGGCCGCGCATCTGCCCTGGGTACGGCGCATCCATCTGGTCACCGACGCCCAGCGCCCCGGGTGGCTGGTGGAGGACGAGCGGCTGCGGATCGTGGACCACCGGGAACTGTTCCCTGACGCCTCGGTGCTGCCGGTCTTCAACTCCCACGCGATCGAGACCGTGCTGCACCGGATCCCCGGCCTCTCCGAGCACTTCCTCTATCTCAACGACGATGGGTTCTTCCTGCGTGAGCAGACGCCGCAGCAGTACTTCACCGCCGCCGGTGCGGCGCGGTTCTTCCCCTCGCCGACCAAGATCAATGATCTCGGAGACCGGGCCGAGCCGCACGAGGCGGCGGCGATGAACAACCGCGACCTGCTCGAGGAGCGCTTCGGCGTGACGATCACCCAGGGGATGCTGCATTCGCCCCATCCGCATCGTCGCAGCTATCTCGAGGAGCTCACGGAGCGTCACGCACCTCAGATCGGCCGCACCCGGGCCGCGCGCTTCCGCAGCCCCGCAGACGTCTCCCTGGTCTCCTCTCTCGCCCAGCACTCCGGGCATCTCGACGGCAGGTATGTGCAGTCCGGGCTCCGGGTCGCCTTCGTCCCCCTCGGCGCCCCGGACAGCGCCGCCCGGCTCACCCGGGTCCGTGCCGGTGCGCTGGACTACCTGACCCTCGGGGAGGCGGGGGACGATCCCGACCCCGAGTACACGGTGGAGCTGATGACCAACTATCTCGCGAAGCGGTTCCCGATCCCGTCCCCCTGGGAGCGCCGCTGAGCGCCACCTGCCGGGGTCACGGAGCAGGAGCACGTGGAAGGCGCCCGGACTCGGTACCCTGACCGGGTGCCTTCGACGACTGAGACCGTGACCCCGCAGCGGCAGGATGGACTGGATCTGCCCGGCGTCCCGACCGAGCCCGCGCCCGCGGGGACGGTCACCGACCCCGACCACCCCCATCCGGGGCAGTGGCGGCTGGTCGCTGTCCAAGTCTCCAACTGGGGGACCTTCCACGGCACGCACGATCTGAAGATCTCGCCCAAGGGCTACTTCCTCACCGGCGGTCCGGGCACCGGCAAGTCGACCCTGCTGGACGCGATCAGCGCGCTGCTGACCCCGCCCCGCACCCTGCAGTTCAACGCCGCGGCCTCGGACGCCGGGCCGCAGCGCTCGAAGTACCGCCGCACCGTGGCCAGCTATGTGCGCGGCGCCTGGGCGATGCACTACGACCAGGCCACCGGGGAGTTCAGCCAGGAGGTGCTGCGGGAGAAGACCACTCTGTCGGTGCTGACCCTGCGCTACAGCGACGGCCAGGGCGGCACCGTCCAGCTCTCGCGCCTGCTCCTGCTGCACGCCGGGCACTCCGCGGACTCCGACGTCAAGAGCCTGTACATCATCGCGCGGACCCCGCTGGACGTCACCGACCTGCGCCAGTTCGTCTCCACCCAGATCGAGGGCAAGGCCCTCGAGGCAGCGCATCCGGGCACCCAGACCTTCCGCCAGTTCCGCGAGTACCGCGCCGCGTTCAGCCAGCTGCTGGGGATCCCGGACGAGAAGGCGCTGGGCCTGCTGCACAAGATCCAGTCCGCCAAGGAGCTCGGGGACGTCAACGGGCTGCTGCGCGACTACATGCTCGACGCGCCGCGCACCTTCGAACTGGCCGATCAGGCGCTCGCGAACTTCCACAACCTCTCCGAGGTGTACGAGGCGCTGGTGACCGCCCGCGAGCAGCGGGATCTGCTGCGCGGCCTGCGCGGGAACCACGAGGACTGGACCGCGATGCGCTCCCGGGGCGGAGAGCTGGTGGACCGCCGCGCCGATATCGACGTCTTCGCCGCCCAGCACCTGGTGCGGCTGCTCGGCGACGAGACCGACCGGCTCCAGCTCGAGCGCGACCGGCTCGCCGCGCAGCAGCGCCGCCTCGGCCAGGACGTCACCGAGGCCCGCTCCGACCTCGCCCAGCTCAAGGAGCAGCGCAAGCGCGCCGGCGGCGGGGAGATCGACGACTGGAAGCAGCAGATCGCGGGCCTCGAGGTCGAACGCGAGCGGCGGCGCGAGCGCGGCACCGAGTTCGCCGCCCAGCTGGCGACCGTCGAGCTGCGCACCCCGGCGGGGGAGGACATGTTCCTGGCCCTGCAGCGAGAGGTCCTGGCGCTGCGTGAGAATCTCGAGACCGAGGAGAAGGGCGCCGACGCGGCCCGCTGGGAGGCCGAGGCGGCCGTCCGCGAGCTCGGTCAGACCCTCGCCCGTACCCGCGAGGAGCTCGCCTCCCTCACCTCCCGCGCCTCGAACCTCCACTCCGAGGATGTGGCCCTGCGCGACCACATCGCCGCCGAGGTGGGCATCTCGCCCGCGGAGCTGCCCTTCGCCGCCGAGCTGCTGCAGGTGCGCACCGGTGAGGAGGAGTGGACCGCCGCGGCCGAGCAGGCACTGCGCGGCCTGGCCCGCTCCATCCTGGTCCCGGACCGGGTGTACCGAGAGGTCGCCACGGTCATCGACCGCACGAAGCTGCGCCGTCGGATCTCCTACAACCGGGTCAACACCGACCTGCGCCGCCCGGCGAAGAGCATCGACGAGCGCTCCCTCGCCGCGAAGCTCGACGTCAAGGACGGTGAGTTCCATGTGTGGCTGTCCCACGAGATCGCCTCCCGCATGGACTACACCTGCGCGGAGACCCTCGAGGAGTTCACCCGCCTGAACCGGGCGGTGCTGCGCTCGGGGCAGATCAAGCATTCCTCCACGCGGCACGAGAAGAACGCCGACAGGCAGATCAACGACCGCTCCCAGTGGGTGCTCGGCTTCGATAACCGCGCCAAGCGGGCGGTCTTCGAGTCCGAGCGCACCCGGGCCGAGCAGGCGCTCTTCGAGGCGCAGGCCCGACGCAAGGATGTCGAGGGTGAGCGGGAGCGGCGCCAGGAGCGCCTCTACGCGCTGCAGCTGATCAGCGCCGTCACCTGGGACGACATCGACGCGGCGTCGGTGGCCCGGCGGGTGGCGAACCTGCGCGACATGGTGCGCGCCGCTGAGGACGGCTCGTCCGCGCTCACCGAGCTGGCCCACCAGATCGACGAGGTCGAGCGGTCCATCGCGGACAGCGACGAGGAGCTGCTGGAGGTGGTGCGCACCGCCGGCAAGCTCGCCGAGCAGGCAGAACGCGCCGAGGAGCGCCTCACCGCGGCGCGCGAGCGGGTCGCCGATTCCGCGCTCGATCCCGAGGTCGAGCAGGAGCTGGCCGAGCGCTTCGCCGCGATCGCCCCCACTCTGGTGCTGTCCACGATCGACCAGGTCACCAAGGACGCCTCCGCGACCCTGGATGCGGAGCTGATGGACCTCACCCGCCGCACCTCCCGCGCCGAGGAGGACATGCGCACCGCCATGCGCGAGTTCTCCCGCCGCTGGCCCGCCCGGGCCGGCGACACGGCGCCCACGCTCGAGGGGGCCGACGACTACCTCGCGATCCTGCAGCGGATCGAGGAGGAGAAGCTGCCCGAGGTCGAGGACCGCTTCTTCGAGTTCTTCACCGGCAACACCCTCGGCGACGTGCAGGCCCTCGCCACCGCGATCGCCCGTGAGCCCGCGGAGATCCGCAAGCGCCTGCAGCGGATCAACGCCCTGCTCGCGCAGGTCGAGTTCCACTCCGGCCGCTATCTGCAGCTGTCGATGCGCCCTGTGCACCTGGCAGCGCTGGACGAGTTCAAGCGTGCGCTCGAGGAGGCGGTGGCCGGCTCCGCACTGCATGACATCTCCCGCGACCGCGAGCTGGCCGAGGAGCGCTTCCTCTCGCTGCGGCACCTGATGGACATGATCGGCTCGGCCCGCACCCGCGACGACCAGGTCTCCCGGGTGATCCTCGATGTGCGCCGGCACGTGCACTTCCACGCCGAGGAGGTCGACGCCGAGGGCACGGTGGTCCACGCCCACGAATCCGGCGGTCCGCTCTCGGGCGGTCAGAACGAGCGGCTGGCCACCTTCTGCCTGGCGGCGGCTCTGCGCTACCAGCTGGCTGGTACCGGTCAGGAGGCGCCGCGCTACGCCCCGATCATCATCGACGAGGCCTTCTCCAAGGGCGCCGGCAAGTTCATCACCGCGGCCATGGAGTCCTTCCGTCACTTCGGCTTCCAGGTGATCCTCGCCAACCCTGGCAAGAACCCGCAGGCCCTGGCCCCGTTCATCGGCGGTGTGGGTGTGGTCTCGATCCGTCAGGATCGCTATTCCTCCGTGGCCCCGGTGGAGTTCGTGCCCGTCTCGGAGTGAGGGACGGGGCGGGGTCGATCTGGGCTGCTCGCGTCGACCGGGGTGCTGACCAGACGACGGGGCGGATCAACCCTCGTTACCATTCAGTAGCGTCTGAGTGCATGGGGAGTTCTCCCCATCGGCAGCGGGGCCCGGGATCGGTACCCTGGTCGCCAACCGTTCCAGTCCGGCGGTGCAATGGCACGTCGTCGCCGAGGCGGCACGACAGGGGAGGGTGGGCGATGATGTCAGCGCTCCCGGTGCACTCTTCGGACTCGATCCCGGGCCAGGACGAGACCCACGGACGGATCCACGAGCTGCTCAGCGCGGTCACCACCGCAGTGCTCGAGCAGCAGCCGGGGCTGATCACCTTCGGGGATCACCGTCCCCAGCGCGACCGCTCCTCCGGGAACTCCTGGCATGGCCTCCAGACTCTCTGCCACGTCAGTGCTCTGCTGACCAGCTCGGGCCTGCCGGAGGACTCCGCAGCCGCCGCCACGGAGCTGCTGGACGCCGCCGACACCATCGCCCGGTCCCGCGGCATGCGTCGCCGCTCCGAGCAGCAGGGATGCGGGATCATCGGGCGCACCTGGATCGATGCGACCGGGGATCTGCTCGAGGTGATCGTCGGGGTGCGGGTGGCCGTGCGCGCGATCAGCGCGCCGTTCCTGCCAGGCTCCCTGTCCCCGAGGGCCACCACCAGTCCGACCTCGGCGCTCAGCCCGCTGACCCCGCCTCCGCGCCTGGTGCGCTGATCCGCTCGAGCGCCGCCAGCGGGATCGGCAGCCAGTCGGGGCGGTTCCGCGCCTCGTACAGCGCCTCGTAGACGGCTTTGTCCGCCTCGAATGCGGCCAGCAGCACCGGTGCTGCGGAGTCCTCGCCATCCTCTCCCGCGGCCTGCGCATAGCCCTCGAGGAAGGCGGCGCGGGCGTCTGCTGCCCAGGCGGTGGCATCTGTCCCGTGCTCGGCGTGCACCGCTCCCACCACGTAGTCGAGGCTGCGCAGCATCCCCGCCACGTCCCGCAGCGGCGAGTCGGGAAGGTTGCGCTGGGCCAGCGGGCGCAGCGGCTCGCCCTCGAAGTCCACCAGCACCCAGCCCCGGTCGGGCACCAGCAGCACCTGGCCCAGGTGCAGGTCACCGTGGATGCGCTGCAGCGCGGGCCACGGCACCTCGGCGGCGGCCGCCAGCAGACTCGCGATCCGCTCATGATGGACGGCCACCTGGGGGACCTCGGCGGAGATCTCGGAGAGCCGCCTCCGCATCTGCTCGATGGTCTCCCGCACCAGGGAGTCATCTGCGGGAGTGGTGCCGAGCGAATCGGCGAGATCTCGGTGGACCTCCGCCACGGCGGCGCCCAGCTGGCGGGCGGCCTCCCGGAAGTCCTCTCCGGCGGCTGCCAGGCGCAGCGCCACCCGCCAGGCGTCCTCGACCCCGGGCAGGAACTCCTGGGCGAACAGGGAGTGGGTGCGGAGCCCCGCCACCGCCACCGTCGCGGATCCCACCATCGCCGGCACCCGTCGGCTGCCAGCGGCGGTCAGCGCACCCTGCAGCACCACGTCGGGGTTCTGACCGTCCTGGAGCACCCTGAACAGCTTGAGGATCAGCGGCGAGGCACCCTCCGTCTCGACGATCAGCGAGGTGTTGGACTGCTCCCCGGAGAGCAGGCGGCTGCGCATCGCGCGGCCCAGCGGGAGCGGGGCATCGGGGGCGGTGCGGTGGGAGGCGAGGCTCAGCGAAGGCCCGAGCGCGCCCTCCCCGGAGACCAGGGTCGCGATGATCGCCGCGCGGCCATCGGCATCTCGGGCGGCGTCATCCACCCGCAGCGGCCCGCCGGGCACCGCGAGCACCCCCACCTCGGATCCCTCGTCCCGCGCCCCGGAGGGCGCTCCGGGCCGTCGCAGCACCAACGGGACCTGATAGAGGGCTTCGGCGTCACGGGGGAGGGAGACTGCGACCGCGACCAGCGCCACCACGTGATCCGGAGCCACCCGCAGCGGCGCCCACCCGCGGATCGAGACCCGGGGGGCCCCGGCACCCTTGTGCGCGTACCAGCGCTGGGCCAGCATCCAGGCCGCCAGCTGCTCGGTGAGCTGCTCGAGCACCTCGCCCAGCGGCGGCAGCGCAGAGACGTCCAGCAACGGGGAGACGTCGAGCGGGGGAGAGCCGTCGAGCAGGGCAGAGCCGACGTCCTGCGCGGCGGCTCCTGAGCCGTCAGGTACCGCCTCGGCATCCGGAGCAGGAGAGGAGGTGGTGTGCGTCTCATCCATGCGCTCACTCTACGGTCGCGAGCCCGAGACCGCGCGGGATCACCGGGTTCCCGGCAGGCGTTGCTACCCTGGCCCGATGCCTGAGCTGTGGTCGCGTCGCCCCTCGCGCGCGCATCCGGGGATCCTGGTCGCGCGCGTCTCCGCGCTGTGCGCCGCCGGGATGCTCGCGCTCTCGACGGCGCTGCCCGCCGCCGCCCTGGGCGAGGACGGTCCGTTCGCCTTCCCGGCCGAGACCCGCACGCTGGACATGGTCCCTGGCGCGGTCACCCGGATCCCGCTGATCGCGCTGATCGAGGACGATCTCGAACCCCAGGTCTCTCTCGGATCGGCGCGCCTGGCCGTGCCCCAGGACGCCGATGAGGGGCTGCGCGCCCAGATGGCGCTGGGGGAGGACTCCCGGAGCATCGTGATCGCGGGGGAGGGCACCTGGACCCTGCTCGGCGATGACCTGGTGTTCCAGCCCCAGATCGGGGTCGACGCGCCGAGCACCCCGATCGCGCTGACCATCGGCGGCTTCCACGACAGCCGCTCGCTCCCGGTGGTCCTCACCCCGGAGGCTCTCGAGCTCGAGGAGGTCGGGGCGCACGGCTCGGCGGGGGTGCCGATCCGGATCGACGTCGAGGGATCCGTCCCGGCCGACGGGTCCGTGCGGCTCGAGCTGGCCGGGCTCCCGGCCGGTTCCACGGTGCTGTCCGACGGCAGCCGGGCCACCGTTCCCGATCAGGGCGTCTGGCAGCTCTCGGCCGACGGCGACGCGCTGACGCACACTCCGTCCGGGGTCGGGCTCGGCCGTCAGCTCGATCCGATCCGCTTCGTCGTCGAGGACGGGGAGGGGGCAGCGGTACGGGCGGGACAGGTGATGCTCACCGTGCCGATCATCTCCGACCTCAGCTGGTCCGCGCCCTATGGCGAGGACATCCTGTTCGTGGTGGGCGAGGGACAGCAGTTCGTGGACCCGTCGACCCTGCGCCTGCAGCCGCTGGGAGACCCGGCATCCTATGAGACCTCTGCGGATGGCGCGCGGGTGCTGGTGCCGGGAGAGGGCACCTGGGTGCTGGACCGGGCCGCGGCCACGGTGCGCTTCTCGCCGGAGAGTGCGGAGGTGCGCAAGACCGCGCCGATGGGGATCACCGGCGGTGACGGCGAAGGCGCGACGGCCGCGACCGCACTGCTCAGCACCGCCTATCCGATCCTGCTGTCGCGAGCCCAGGCCGGCCTGCCGGGGGAGCCGATCAGCTTCGACCTCGGCAGCGGGATCCGGGACGTCCGCTCCGACTCCCTGCAGTTCGATCCGGGGCTGATTCCCGAGCAGGCCCGGGACTCGGCCGACGGCACCACGCTCACGATCCCCGGTCAGGGGATCTGGCAGATCGACGTGGCCTCCGGCATCGTGGTGATGACTCCCGAGGAAGGATTCGCCGGGGCGGCGATCCCGGTGGACGTCACCGCTCGAGGTGTCTACGCCGACAACCCGGTCGACGCCACCCTCGAGGCAGTCTTCTCCCCGGTCATCGCGACCCTGCGAGATGACGAGTCGCGCACCGCCCCGCAGTCTCCGGTCACCGTGGATGTGCTGGGCAACGACACCGCCGGCAGCAGCTCCCAGCCCCTGGTGCCGGAGTCGGTCCAGATCAGCTCGCTGGCGGCCACGAATCTCTCCCAGCTCGAGGAAAGTCGCGGCACGCGGCTGCTGATCCCCGGGGAGGGCGAGTACACCGTCGCGGGCAACGGCGCGGTGACCTTCGTTCCCGAGGAGGGGTTCACCGGCCGCACCACTGTGATCACCTACCACGTGGTCGACAGCGAGGGGATCCCGGTGCAGGCGAATCTGGTGATCGACGTGGATCCGGATCTCACTGCGGCAGCGGAGGCGGGGTCGGAGGTCAGCGGCATCAACAGCCTGCTGATCGGTCTGATGCCGTCCTCTCCGAGCACCGCGGCAGTGTTCGGCACCGTGGTGATGCTGCTGATCTTCGGCGGAGGGGTCAGCCTGTGGATCGGCATGCGCATGGAGGCCGACCGCCGCGCCTGGGAGGACTGAATTCCCGGGCCGACCGAGCGTCGGGACCGGGAGAGCAACCGCCTGGGCTGAGCCCGAGCGGCGATCCGCTCAGCAGCCTTCGGGCGTTTCCACCGGCTGCTCACGAGCTGCTGCGGCCGCCGACTCGTCCTCGAGACCGGTGAAGCCGTCACCGATCAGCAGAGCCACGGAGGTGCCTTCACGGGCCTCGTCCAGAAGCAGCTGGGATCCCTGGACCTGGATCCGGACCGACTGCGCGGCGAGGTACCCGGCGGGGCCGTGGACGATCGTGGCGGGACCGTTGGCCTTGCGGGTGTTGCCCGCGCTCTCGAGCGTGAAGCCGCGTGCGGCGAGGTCATCTGAGACCTCCCCGGCCAGTCCGCCGCGGGTGGTCCCGTTCAGCACCGTCACGGTGACCTCGCCAGGCGGCAGGGGGACCGCACCGGGCTCAGGGCAGACGAGGGCGACGGGATCCGGTCCGAAGGACTTCGGGGCGATCTGGCCCGGCTCGGCAGCAGGTTCCCGCAGCTCGCCGACGGCATAGACTCCGATCCCGATCAGCACCACTGCGAGGATCGAGAAGATCGTCAGCTGGGTCGCGCGCATCCTCCGGGTGCGGCGGAGGCGCTGGTCGCGGCGGCGGACGTCATCGGCGGAACGCCCGTAGGGGTGGGCATCGCGGTGGGAGGAGCTCATCTCAGTCCAAAGGGCGGTAGCGGATGCCGAAGGCGTCCAGGCGGGGGAGATGGGCACGCAGCCGCTCCTCGAACTCCTCCCAGCTCTGCTCCGGGGAGCCCCAGGCGCGCTCGGCGAGGGCGCACAGGCGGGGGAAGGCCATGTACTGGAAGCTCGCGGCATCGGGCAGGTATTCGGACCAGAGCTGGGCCTGGATGCCGAGCAGCAGCGCGCGCTTCTCCTCCGTGAGCCTGGCGGGCTCGAGCCGAGCGGTGTAGACGTTCTTGAGCGTGTTCGGGCGGCCCAGCGCCACCGGCTCGTCCTTCGGATCAGCCTGGTAGTAGTTCAGGTAGGTCTGATCGTGGGTGGAGATGATGGTCTGGAACCCACGGTCCACCGACGTCTTCACCCCGGCGGAATCGCGCCAGTTCATGATGATGGTGTCGTCGGGCAGGTGGGTCTCGAGCACCTCGTCCCAGGCGATCACCCGCTTGCCCTGCTCGCGCAGCACGTCCGAGGCGAACTGGGTGAAGTGGCCCTGGATCTCGGAGACCCGGGTCAGCCCCCATTCGTTGAGCCGGACGCGGGCGGCCGAGGAACGCTCCCACTCCACCCGCGGGCACTCGTCGCCGCCGATGTGCACATAGGGGGCGGGGAAGATCGCAGCGACCTGGCTCAGCACATCCCGCAGGAAGTCGAAGACGGTGTCGGAGACTCCCAGGACGTGATCGGAAATGCCCCACACCTCACGCACCCCGACCTGCTTCTCGGGGAAGTTCCCGAGCTCGGGGTACGCGGCGATCGCGGCCTGCATGTGTCCGGGCAGGTCCACCTCGGGAACGATCATGATGCCGCGCCGTCGCGCGTAGTCGACCAGTCCCTTCAGCTCGTCCTGAGTGTAGTGGCCGCCGTGGCGGGTCCCATCGAACGTCCAGGTCTCCTCCGGGCTCTGCATCGAGCCGACCAGGGTCTGCTCCCGCCAGCCACCGACCTCGGTGAGACGCGGGTAGCCCTTGATCTCGACGCGCCATCCCTGGTCATCGGTGAGATGGAGGTGCAGCACGTTCAGCCGGTGCAGGGCCATCGCATCGATGAAGGTCTCGATCTCCTCCACCGGGAGGAAATGACGGGCCACGTCGAGGTGGAGACCGCGCCAGGCGTACTTCGGATGATCCGAGATGGTCACGCAGGGAATCTCTCCGCCCGCGCCGGTCACGATCTGGGCGAAGGTGTTGCGGCCGTCGGCCAGCGCTGCCTCGCTGCCGGCGCTGAGCGCCGCGCCGGCCGGGGAGATCGACAGCGCATACTCCGTCGGTGCCAGGGAGTCGTTCAGACCGACGGACAGCCCCTCCCAGGGATCGTTCGTCGTCCACACGCCTTCCGACCACACGACGGACTGGGGCAGGGGGACGAGGGCGATGGGGTCGGACATGGACTCTCCTGGAACGACGACGGCGATCGTGGTCTGCACCAGTTTGCCACGGAGACCTGGCTCACGGCGCCACCCGGTGGATGCGCAGGGGTGGATGCGCAGGGGCCCGGTCGGCGATGCCGACCGGGCCCCTTCACGTCGCCCTGCTCCTTCCCGTGGACGCTTTCGCGTCGAGCAGGCCGTCGTGGCCTTATATCCGTCTGCTGCCTACTGAGCGGGTGCTCAGCGGTAGGTGACGAACACGTGCGGTGCGTTCCAGAGGGAGCGCTCGACGACCTGCTGGCGTGAGCCGGAGGCGTCGATGATCTTCCCGTTGCCCACATAGACGCCTATGTGGCCGTAGTTGTTGCCGGTGAAGGCGACGAGGTCGCCGGGCTTCGCCTCCGACTGGGAGATGATCCGGCCGCCGAAGGTGTAGCCCTTCGCCGTCTTGCGCGGCAGGTTCACCCCGGCCTGGTTGTAGGCGTGGTACACCAGCCCTGAGCAGTCGAAGCCGCTGGCCGGCGAGGAGCCGCCCCACTTGTACCGGGTCCCGATCTGGGCCCGAGCCGCGCTGATCACGGCCTGGCCGTTGATCGAGGTGCCGCTGCTGGAGCCGCGGTCCTCGTCACGGCTGCCCGCGTTGTCGGAGATGCGGACGTTGCTGCCCAGCGCGCTCCAGGTCTTGGGCCCGACCACGCCGTCCACGCCGATCCCGGCGGCGGACTGCAGCGAGCGCACTGCCGAGTAGGTGGCAGATCCGAAGACCCCGTCGGCCTTGACTGATGCGCCGGCGGAGCGGAGCTGGTTCTGCAGGGTGGTCACGGACGAGCCGCGATCACCGGAGCGGAGCTTGGGCTGCGAGCTGCCTGTGGACGGCTTCGCCGGCGCAGCAGCGGCACCCGTCAGGGAGCTCCAGGTCTTCGGCCCGACCACGCCGTCCACTCCGATCCCGGCGCCGGACTGCTGGCTCTTCACGGCCCGCAGGGTCGCGGATCCGAAGACGCCGTCGACCCCGATCGAGGCGCCGTGGGAGTTCAGCTGCTGCTGGAGGTAGCTCACGGCCGCGCCGCGAGCGCCGAGGCGCAGCTTGACGGAGGTGTACTGGGACTGGGACGCCGGGGCGACGCTCGGGGCGGTGGCGCGCACGGTCCCGAAGACGGGAGCGGCGGGTGCCTGGGCAGTGGCCGAGGCTCCACCGGCGAGTGCGGCGGTCGCGGAGACGGCGCCGATCACGGCGGCACCTCCGACACCCCGGCCCACCGGGGCGGCGAGGCCTCGGTAGTCGATCACGGCACGGCCGGCGGCCCGGTGCGTGCCTCGTGGAACTGTGCGGAACATCGTGGGGCAATCACTTTCTCCGTCGCCACGCAGAGATCCCGAGCGGCGGCGTGGACGGCGCGCGCGCGAGGCCTGCACCCGTCACCCAGGGAAGTGGAGGAAGCGACCGGGCCGGTGACGGGAAGGCGGCAGCCCGGTGAGCACCACCCGACCAGGGCGGTACCGTCCGCCACTGTATGTGCAGGTCATGCCGGGCCCACAGGGGAGTTTGCCTGCCAGCTTCAAGGCTTTTGCCAAGATTTTGCTAAAAACCATGAAATTGCCCCGTGTTCCCGCCGGGAATGAAGATTCCACTGTGGTAGTTACACGACTGTTATTCGGCGGGGTGCCTTCATGTCCCGCGCTTCCGGCGGCACTCGGGGTGCCGGATGGCTGGTCAGGGCCCGATCGGTATGTCTGTATTGTCCATTTCTCGACGAATATGTCGGGCGGAACAATCGTCGCGGGAATGCGCGGAACACCTCCGGATCTCGACGACGAGAAGGGCCGTGAGATCTCGCGATCTCACGGCCCTTCTCTCCGGTCGGGGTGACAGGATTTGAACCTGCGACCTCCTCGTCCCGAACGAGGCGCGCTACCAAGCTGCGCCACACCCCGGAGGTGCCGCACCGAAGTGGAGCACCGAGGAGAAACTTTAGCAGGCCTCGAGCGTGCTCACTTCCTCGGAGCGGGCTTCGGTGCGCGCAACGTGAGCAAGGTCGCCTCCGGAGGGGTCAGGAACCGGTAGTCCGAATAGGGGCTCGCGCCCATGCCGGCGCTCACATGCAACGGGACGCCCTGCCACGCGGACAGGCCGCGCGCCTGCTGACGCGGAAGATCGCAGTTGGTCACCAGGGCGCCGATCCCCGGCAGTCGCAGCTGCCCGCCGTGGGTGTGCCCGGCCAGGATCAGGTCGGCACCGTCGGCCACGAAGGAGTCCAGCACCCTCCGGTACGGGGCGTGCGCGACCCCCAGGCGCAGCACATTGCCGTGCTCGGGCAGAGCCGGGGGCACGGCGGCCGGAGCCGGCATCTCATCGCGCTCGAGATGCGGGTCATCGACACCCACCAGGCGGATCTCGAGCCCGCCGAGCTCGATGCTCGCGCGGCTGTTGGTGAGGTCCTTCCACCCGTGGGCGGAGAGCCTCTGCGCGAGCTCCGCGGTGGGCAGCGTGAGCTCCTTGGGGGCGGTCATGCCCTCGGGGCGCGGGTCCGGCAGCAGGTACCGCGCGGGGTTCTTCGGGCCGGGCTCGAACATGTCGTTGGAGCCCATCACGAAGGCGCCGGGACGCCGTAGCAGCGGCTCGAGCGCCTCGGCCAGCACCGGCACCGCTGCTGCGGAGGCGATGTTGTCCCCGGTGTCGATGACGAGGTGCGGCCGGAGCATCCCCAGGTGCTCGAGGAAATCCAGCTTGCGCTTCTGGTCAGGCAGCAGATGGATGTCGCTGATGTGCAGCACCCTGATGGTGCGGCTGCCGGGCGGCAGGATCCGCAGCTCCAGCTCGCGCAGCGTGTACCGGTGGATCTCGACGTGGCGGGCCCAGATGTGCGCCGCCGCTCCGGCCCCGAGGCCCAGGGCCCCCAGGGCTCCGATGGTCCAACCGGCAGCGGATTCCAGCCGCATCTCAGCCCTCACCGGAGGACTGGCGGATGACCACGGTCTCGTTCTCCGGCAGCTTGGTGCCGGGGGCGGGGTCGGTGCCGATCACGTACCACTTGCCGACGTCCGAGCTCGACTGGTTGCGCACCTCGACTTTGTAGCCGGCTGACTCCACCGTGGCCTGCGCCTGGCTGAGCACCATGCCCGAGACGTCGGGCACGACGCCCTTCTGGACGATGTCCGAGGTGGGCTTCGACGGGGGCTTCGGTGCGGCCGGGAACGGCTCGCTGGGCAGCCCCTGGTGAACGCGGTTCATGTACTCCTGCCAGGTGGGCAGGGAGACCGTGTTGCCCCAGACGCTGCCGCTGCGGAGCATCTGACCGTCGACATCGAAGCCGCCCGGACGGATGTTCGCCTGCGGATGCCCGAACCAGACCGCCGTGGACATCTGGCGGGTGAAGCCGACGTACCAGGTGTGGAACTGCTCGCCCGAGGTTCCCGTCTTGCCGCCGGCGGGATGGCCGTCGATGATCTTGCCCTTGCCGGTGGCCTTCGGATCCTCGAGGTCCTGCTGGAGGGTCCACGCCATCGCGTCGGCGACATCTTTCTCGACCGCCTGGTGGCACTCGGCGCCGGAGATCTCCATCGGATCGCCGTTGCGGTCCTTGACCTCGGTGATCGCCTGCGGCTTGCAGTAGGTGCCGCCCGAGGCGTAGGTCGCGTAGGCGCTCGCCATGTCCAGCGCCGAGATCCGCAGCTCGCCGAGGACCAGCACCGCCGGAGCGAGCTCGGTGCCGTACATGTCCTCGATCGGCATCTCCCAGGTGGCGGAATCGTACGGGTTGAAGGTCGCCGGGACGACCCCGATATTGCGGGCGGTGTTCGCGATGTTGCACAGGTCCAGCTGGCTGGCCATGTCCGTGTAGCCGGTGTTGATCGAGAACTTGGTCGAGTTCAGGACCGTCTCCATCGGGGCGATCTTCACCGAGACCGCGTTATCGGGGTTCCACCCCTTGCTCTCGCGCCAGGCCCCGCCGCCGAGGCACTTCGCGGGGGCGTACGTGATCGGTTTGCGGACCGTGCTGACCCTGTCGTAGATCGACCGGTCGTTCTCGAGCCACTCCTGGAGCACGAAGGGCTTGAAGGTCGAGCCGACGGGGAAGCCGCTGCCGCCGCCGAGCGCCTGGGGAACGTTGTAGTTGATCGCGGTCTCGCCCGGGCCCACCTCCTGGTGGGGGTTGAAGGAGCGGTTCTCCGCCATCGTGAGGATCTTCCCGGTGCCCGGCTCGACCGTCACGATCGAGTGGCCGAAGCCGTGCTGGGCATCGGCCGGAACCTTGCGCTGCAGGATCTCGCTGGCCGCAGCCTGGGTGCTCGGATCCAGGGTGGTGCGGATCGTGAGCCCGCCGCCGTAGAGCAGCTTGCGCCGCTCCTCATAGGTGGGGGCGAAGGATGGATCATTCAGCAGTGAACGGGTCACGTAATCGCAGAAGAAACCGCTGGTGCCCGCATCGGCGCAGCCCGCGCGCACGTTCTGGATCTTCAGCATCTCGCCGACCGGCTGGGCGGTGTACTGCTCGTACTCCGCATCGGTGATGTACCCCTCGCGGCGCATATCGCCCAGCACCTCGTTGCGACGCTTCTGGCCGGCTTCGGGGTGCGAGACGGGATCGTACTGGTTGGGGCCGTTGGTGATGCCGGCCAGCAGCGCGGCCTCACCCGGGTTGAGGTCTACTGCGCTCTTCGAGAAGTAATGCCGGGCGCCGGTCTCGACCCCGTACTGGGAGGGCCCGAACTGCGCCACGTTCAGGTAGGCGTTGAGGATCTGCTCCTTGGACCACTGTTTCTCGAGCGACAGTGCGAGCTTCGCCTCGCGCAGCTTGCGGCCGTAGGTCTGCTCCGTGGCGGTGCTGATGTCCTCCTGGTCGCCCCGCTGGACCGCGTCCATCAGCAGCGCGTTCTTCACGTACTGCTGGGTGAGGGTCGATCCGCCCTGGGTGGCCCCGCCGGCCGCGTTCGAGGCGAAGGCACGGAACATGCCCTTGGGATCCACGCCTCCGTGCTCGAAGAAGCGGCGGTCCTCGACCGCGACCACGGCATGCTGGATGTGCGGCGAGATCTCCTCGAGCGGCACCATGATGCGGTTCTCGGTGTAGAACGTGGCCAGCAGCGACCCGTCGGCCGCTTCGATGCGACTGGCCTCATTCAGCGGCTCGACCTCGAGCTCGGTCGGGTACGACTCGAACAGATCCACCCCGTCCTTGGCGACGGCCGAACCTGCAGAGACCATCGGCAGGAAGAAGGCGGCCAGCAGCACACCGGCGAGGGCTGAGACGGCGAGCATCCCCAGCAGCAGGTAGACGGTCTGCAGCAGTGCAACGGGGAGTGAGCGTCCGGACGCGGACGCAGGCGTGGTGCGGGGCATGGTCACACAGTACGGGGCGGTCCGGCGCGGGGGCCATGAGGCATGCCACGCATGCGGGATCTTCACCAACCCGATGCGTCCTCGAGACCTGCGCGACCCGGCGGAGCAGCTGCGGTGGGCCTGGCGGATCGCGAACGCCTTATCACAGTCTGGCTCGCAAGGCTCGGAACATCTCCGGTTTTGCCATGTGGCGACGGTCTCCATACAGTTGGGCACATGTACGAATCAACGTCGATTCGGGACCTGGGAAGGGGACGAGGATGACTATTGCGGCAACGCCGATCACCGAAGACTCAAGTTGGGCGACACGAGGTGCCTGCGTGAGCATGGATCCCGATGGGTTCTTCGTGCAGGGCGCCGAGCAGCATGCGGTCAAGCTCGCCTGCGGTGCGTGCCCGGTGCGCACCGAGTGCCTGGCCGACGCTCTGGACAATCGAGTCGACTTCGGGGTGTGGGGCGGCATGACGGAACGGGAGCGGCGACGCATGCTGCGCCGCCATCCCGATGTGCGCGACTGGTCGGAGGCGCTGCGCCGGGCCCAGCGCCAGGCCGTGGGCAGCTGACCAGGCCGTGGGCAGCTGACCAGGCCGTGGGCAGCTGAGAGGGGCAGACCAGCGCTATCGGCGCGGCCGGACTGCTCCGCCGTCGCCGACCCCTCGGGACGAGGGGGCATCTCACGGCCGCGCTGCCACCGGTAGGCTCGCGCCATGAGCACTTACACCCGCTGGGAGTACCTGACCGTCCCGCTGCTGATCCACGCGACCAAGCAGATCCTCGACAACTACGGCGAGGAGGGGTGGGAGCTGGTCCAGGTCGTGCCCGGCCCGAACCCGGAGAACCTGGTCGCGTACCTCAAGCGTCCGTTGGGCGAGGGCTGAGCCGATGACGGTCGCCTCGGGCCGCAGCGCTCGCATCCGTGCCCGGCTCGATGAGCTCGGGCTGTCTCTGCCGGCCGTTGCCGCGCCGGTCGCGGCCTATGTGCCAGCCGTCGCGAGCGGTCGCCACGTGCACACCTCCGGACAGCTGCCCTTCGTCGACGGGACGCTGCCGCTGACCGGCAAGGTCGGCGCAGAGGTCACCGCGGAGCAGGCCTCCGAGCTCGCCGCCACCTGCTGCCTCAACGCGCTGGCGGCCATCGAGGCGCTCGTGGGGGACCTGGATCGGGTGGTGCGCGTGGTCAAGCTGACCGGTTATGTCGCCTCGGACCCGTCCTTCACCGCCCAGCCCGCCGTGATCAACGGGGCGAGCACCCTGCTCGGCGAGATCTTCGGCGAGGCTGGCCAGCACGCTCGTGCCGCCGTCGGCGTCGCGGTGCTCCCGATGGATGCACCGGTCGAGCTCGACCTGCTGGTGGAGCTCGACGACGCCGAGCTCCCGAACGCCTGAGCGGCACGCCGTGAGTGAGCACGTCCCGCAGCGGGACCCGGCGGCCCCTGCCGTCGAGCTGATCACGGTCCGCGCCGACAACCCGGGGCCGATGACCCTCGCCGGCACCAACAGCTATCTGGTGCGCGACGGGGACGAGGTCTGGATCGTCGATCCCGGGCCGAAGGATCCCGAGCATCTCGCCGAGCTCCTGCTGAGCTGCGGCGACGGTGCGCGCCCCCGGGGGGTGCTGGTGACTCACCGGCATCAGGATCACACCGCCGGTGCCGCCACCCTGGCGAGACAGCTGGCCGCCCGCAGCGGGCACGAGGTGCCGTTGTGGGCCGCGGACCAGTCCGGGGTACCCGGCTCACGTCCGCTGCCCTCCACCCTCGAGAGCGACCAGGGGACCGTGGGGCACGTGATCCACCTGCCCGGGCACACCTCCGACTCCGTCGGGGTGCTGATCGACGGCGGTCGGCTGCTCAGCGGCGACACCCTGCTGGGCGGCTCCTCGACCGTGATCATCCCGGACGACGGAGGCTCGCTCACCGACTACCTCCAGTCGCTCGCGATCCTGCGCGCGATGACGGTGGACGGGCGGATCGGCTCGATCCATCCCGGCCACGGGCCCGCCTACGACTCGCCGCTCGACGTGCTCGAGGCGCTCGACGAGGCGATCGCCCACCGCCGCGAACGCATCGAGCAGGTGCGCCGGGCACGGACAGCGGGAGTGCTGACCATGGACCGGCTGCTGCGGGTGATCTACGGTGCAGAGCTTCCCGCGCAGCTGCAGAATGCAGCCCGCTGGAACCTCCGCGCCGCGCTCGACCACCTCGCCGAAGGGCATTGAGCCGGGGTGTTCGGCCGCGCCGCGGGGAGTCCGTGCTGCCCCCAAGCGAGGACTGCACGCCCCGACACGCGAGCTTGACCCGGCCTGACCCGACCCGACACGTGGGCCTGACCCGGCCTGACCCGACCTGACCCGGCACGTGGACCTGGCCTGACCCGACACGCGGGCCTGCAACGCCGAGACCACTGATCCCTTCCATATTCGGAAGGGATCAGTGGTCTCGATGCGCGTGTTTCGCCACGGCGGGCGCCGGCCGACCTAGCGCAGGCCCGAACGGGCGCGGGCCCGACCTAGCGCAGGCCCGACCAAGCGGGGACGACTCAGCGGGCGCGGCGGCGCAGACGCTCGACGTCTGAGATCAGGACCGCGCGGGCCTCGAGGCGGATCCAGCCGCGAGAGGCGAAGTCCGCGAGCGCCTTGTTGACCGTCTCACGGGAGGCGCCGACCAGCTGGGCGAGCTCCTCCTGGGTGAGGCCGTGGGCGACCATCACGCCGTCGTCCGTCTGGCGACCGAAGCGCTGGGCGAGGTCGAGGACGTTCTTGGCGACGCGGCCGGGGACGTCCGCGAAGACCAGGTCGGCGAGCGACTCGTTGGTCTTGCGCAGGCGGCGGGCCAGTGAGGCGAGCAGATGGCGGGCGACCTCCGGACGCTGGGCGAGGACCCGGTAGAGGTCCTGCTGCGAGAGCGAGAAGAGGGTCGACTCGGCGACCACGGTGGCGGTCGCGTTGCGCGGCGCCGGGTCGAAGAGGGACAGCTCGCCGAGCGTCTCGCCCGGGCCGAGCACCGCGAGCAGGTTCTCGCGGCCATCGCCCGAGGCGTGGCCCACCTTCACCTTGCCCGAACCGATGATGAACAGACGGTCGCCCGGATCCCCCTCACGGAAGATGATGGCGCTGCGGTGGTAGTCCTCCTGCTTCATCGACGCCAGCACGGCCTGCTTGCCGTCCTCGTCGAGCGCAGCGAACAACGGTGATGACCGTACGATGTTCTCGTCCACGGAACCTCCTGAGTGTGGGGCCCCGACTGCCGGGGCCGTGCTGTGAGACGCCTGTAACGGACGCCACGAAGACCGGTGGCGACTGTCACATGATGGTCAAACACTATCGTGCTCGCGGCGCAGAGGCCCGCCACCGGCCTGAGGAGGTGCTGTTCAGATGTCGAGGTCGGTTCTTCATGCGGACGACGGAGGCGACGCCGTGGCCGCTGCTGCCCGGGCTGACGGGGCGCTCGTCGCGGCCGCTCTGCAGGATCTCTACCCGGGGGCCCGCACTGAGCTCGACCACCGAGACGCACTGGAACTGCTGGTCGCGACGGTGCTTTCGGCACAGACCACCGACGTCCGCGTCAATCAGATCACCCCGGAGCTGTTCTCGCGCTGGCCCGATGCGACGGCACTCGCCGAAGCGGACGAGGCGGCGCTCACCGAGGTGGTGCGCCCGCTCGGAATGGGTGCGACACGGGCGCGTCGCCTGATCGGGCTGGGCCGGGGACTGGTCGAGCGGCATGACGGCGAGGTCCCTGACGACCAGACCGCGCTCGAGGAGCTGCCCGGTGTGGGCCGCAAGACCGCCCACGTGGTGCGCGGTGCGTGGTTCGGCCACTCGCTGCTGGCCGTCGACACGCATGTGGGTCGGCTCGCCCGGCGCCTGGGATGGTCCACGGCCGACAATCCGCGCAAGGTCGAGGAGGATCTGGTGGCTCACCTCGAGGCAGACGGCACCGGCGCCGAGGCCGAGGACCTGACCGTCCTCGGACTGCGCCTGATCCTCCACGGCCGCCGGGTCTGCATCGCACGGGCGCCCCGCTGCGGGGACTGCACCCTGCTCGAGCTCTGCCCCCAGGTGGGGGTCGCATGAGCGGCGCACCCCGTTCTGCTCTCCATCTCCCGGGAGATGCGCAGTTCCTCGCCCCTCTCGCGGCGCGCGCCGCGGCGGGCGAAGTGCTGGTCAGCCGCGACCCGGACCCGCGGGACCCGGACCCCCGCGGGCGAGCGGTGCGCCGCAGCGCCGTGCTGATACACATCGCCGGCACGGGGCTCGACGATGCCCGAGTGGTGCTCGAGGAGCGCGGGCATGCGCTGCGCTCGCAGCCCGGGCAGTTCTCACTGCCCGGCGGGGGCCGTGACCCCGGGGACCGTGACGACGTCCACACCGCACTGCGGGAGGCGCAGGAGGAGACCGGACTGGATCCGGCCGACGCGCACGTGCTCGGCGCCTTCGCCCCGATCCCGATGCCCTGGCGCATCCAGCGCGTCACCCCGGTGCTGAGCTGGTCGCGGTCGGTGCCGCAGCTGGGCGTGCAGGACCCGCTCGAGGTCGAACGGCTGGTCTGGGCGCCGCTGACCGGCCCGGGCTCTCTGACCGATCCGGCGCACCGGCTCCGCGGACTGCTGGGCGGCCAGCGGGTGGGGCCGGCCTTCGATCTCCCCGGCGATGCGTTCGTCTGGGGCTTCACCGCGATGATCCTGGAGAAGGTGCTCACCGGGCTCGGGCTGGACCCGGTCTCCGACACCGCCCCGACCCGCGAGATCCCGCCCGAACGGCGCCGCTGACCCCGACGGCGGTGGCTGTCGTCACCTCGCGAGAATCCGCTCGCCAACCGCGGGTCAGGGCACGATAGACTCGAGTGTTGCCGGACGGTCTCCGGCAGCACCTCGGGGTGCAGCAGGAGCGGCCGGCACGGACGCTCCGCGGGCCCCGGACACCAGTACCAGCAGACCGATGAGCAGCAGACAAGGAATGGGATCCACGTGCCACGCGGCAAGGTGAAGTTCTACGACGCCGAGAAGGGGTTCGGCTTCATCCTCGACGACGAGGATGGTCAGAGTGTCTACGTGCACGCCTCGAATCTGCCCGAAGGGGTCAGCGCCCTCCGGCCCGGCGCCCGGGTCGACTTCGACATGGTCGATGGCCGCCGTGGCCCGCAGGTGCTCTCGATGCAGCTGCTCGAGCCGGCCCCTTCCGTCAGCCGCGCACGGCGCCAGAAGCCCGAGGAGATGGCGGGGATGGTGGAGGACCTGATCCGCCTGCTCGACGACGCCTCCAACGGGCTGCGTCAGGGTCGTTACCCCGATCGCGGGCATTCCCAGAAGATCGCCACCGTCCTCCGTGCCGTTGCCGACAACTTCGAGGCCTGAGAAATGACGTCACCGACCACCGCCCCACGCCGCGCCCGCACCGCTCGGCCGAAGCTGGACGCGATCGCGTCCGCTGCCATCGAGCTCGCGCATGAGGCGCTGCTCGAGGTCACCGAGCCCGGCCAGGTCGGCGAGCACCTGCGGGCCGAGGCGAGCGGGGAACGGCTGGTCACCCACGTCTTCGAGTGCACCATGCCCGGCTACCGCGGCTGGTCCTGGGTGGTGGTGCTGACCCGCGCCTCCCGCGCCAAGGCCGCGACCGTCGCCGAGACCGCGCTGCTGCCCGGCGAGGATGCGATCCTCGCTCCGGACTGGGAGCCCTGGTCCGAGCGGCTGAAGCCCTCGGATGTCGGTGCGGATGATCTGCTTCCCTACCGTGATGACGATGAGCGGCTCGAACAGGGCTACGAGGCCACCGGGGACGAGGACGCCGATCGTGTCGCCCTGTGGGAGCTGGGCCTGGGTCGTACCCGGGTGCTCTCCTCAGGGGGTCGCAGCGAGGCCGCTGAGCGGTGGATCGAGGGCGACTTCGGGCCGCGGGAGACCTCCGGTCGTGGCCGTCGTGGGACCGTGGCGGCCAACTGCACCAGCTGCGGCTTCCTCTCCAAGCTCTCCGGTTCGCTGCGCGGCGAGTTCGGCGTCTGCACGAACGAGTGGTCCCCGGCGGACGGTCGCGTCGTGCACCTCAACTTCGGATGCGGTGCACATTCCGAGACCGGTCAGCAGGAAGAGGACCGGGAGATCCCCCGCAGCAGCGGTGTGATCGTCGACGAGCTCGACGTCGAATTCCAGCACGTCGCACCGGCCGGTCAGGACGCACCGGCCGACGCCGCGGCGCCGGTGGTTGCTGAAGTCGCCGAGGTCACTGAGGCTGCTGAGGTGGACTCCCCCGAAGCGCCCGCGACTCCCGACGCGGACTCGCCCGAGGACTGACCCGCACTCGCGGTCCGTCCTTGCAGTCATGTGCGCTTCTGTTCCACGTCCTGGAACGGAAGCGCACATGACTGCGTGGTGGC
This sequence comes from Brachybacterium sp. AOP42-C2-15, assembly GCF_052377065.1. NCBI lineage: Bacteria > Bacillati > Actinomycetota > Actinomycetes > Micrococcales > Dermabacteraceae > Brachybacterium > Brachybacterium sp. AOP42-C2-15. The sequence goes on along the minus strand of NZ_JBQSWK010000004.1, from coordinate 9,893 downwards.
CGGGCCTGTGGGTGGTCTGAACCTGTGCGGTGGCCGGGCCTGATCGGCAGCACGGAGCTGGCGCCGGTGTGGGCGGCGTCTTAGAGCCTGTCGCCGTCAGTGCAGGGAGACGGCGACGCGGGCCAGGAGGGCCTCGATCGCGAGCAGCGGAGGCACGTTCCCGCTGATGCGCTCCCGTGCTTCCTGCACCGCCTCGAGCAGACCCAGCGTGATCCGCCCGGAGCCCCGCGCGGCAGCCTGCTCGATCTCGGAGGTCACGTCGATATTGACCAGCTCCGAGCCGGTGCCCAGCTGACGGCTCAGCACATCGCGGAGCACGGAGTGTGCATCCAGCAGGTAGCGGTCCAGCACATCGCGGACCAGACGGGTCTGCCGCCGCTTGGCATCTTCTTCGAGCTGACGCAACTGTGAGCGCAGGGACGGTGGCACCTTGCCATCCTCGATCCCGGCCGAGTGCAGGAAGCGCTCCTTCTCCTCCGCGGCGACCAGGTCCGCATGCTCCTTCGCCTCGGCGGTGGCGCGGTCCACCAGCGTCTGGGCAGCGAGCACCGCCTGACCGGCACCGCGCAGGGAGAGTAGGGTGCGCGCGGACTCCTCGCGGGCCGCCAGCGCGCCCTGCTGGGTGGCGTAGCGCAGCGCCAGCCCGATGTGCCCCTGGGCGGCGCGCGCAGCGCGCACCGCAAGGGCCTCGTCGACACCGTCACGGCGTCGCAGGAGCTCGGCGACCACAGCCGAGGACGGCACCGAGAGCGACACCAGGCGGCAGCGGGAACGGATGGTGGGCGCGAGGTCCTCGGCGGAGGGGGCGCACAGCATCCACACGGTCGACGGCGGCGGCTCCTCGATGGATTTGAGCAGCACGTTGAAGGTGCCGGCGGTCATCCGGTCGGCGTCCTCCACGATCAGCACCCGATGGCGACCGGTGGCGGGAGATCGCTGGGCGGTCATCACCAGCGCGCGCACCTCCTCCTTCGCGATCGAGAGCTTGTCGGTGGCGACCACAGTGACGTCCGGGTGGGTACCGGCGAGGGTGGTGCGGCAGGCGCGGCACTGCCCGCAGCCGCTGCCCTGCTCGCACTGCAGGGTGGCTGCGAAGGCGCGGGCGGCGGTCGAACGGCCCGAGCCAGGGGGCCCGGTCACCAGCCAGGCCTGCGCGAGGGAACCCTCGGGAGAGGCGGCACGACGGAACTGGGCGACGGCAGCTTCCTGCCCCACGACGTCGGCCCACACCCCACCGCGAGTGCCGAAACCGGTCGCGGTCACTGCTCGTCCCGGTGCCGGGTGGGCGGAGCCGGTTCGAAGGTGGGATCGAACAGGCCCAGCACCTCGGCGACGGCCGTGAGCACACGTGCATGGACCTCGTCGCGCGGGAGCGTCCCATCGATCACCGCGTAGCGTGTCGGATCCGCGGCGGCGAGGTCGAGGAACTCCTGGCGCACCGACTCGTGGAAGGCCAGGCCAGCCTCCTCGAGCCGGTCCAGGGTGGCCGGGTCACGACGCTCATCGAGGGTCTGGGTCGGCACATCCAGCAGGATCGTGCGGTGGGGGAGCAGACCCTCGACCGCCCAGAGCGACAGCGAGGTGATCTCGTCGGCATCCAGGTCACGCCCGGCACCCTGGTACGCGACCGAGGAGTCGAGATAGCGATCGCTGAGCACCAGCCCACCGCGCGCCAGATGCGGACGCACCACGGTGGAGATGTGGTGTGCACGGTCCGCGGCGTACAGCAGCGCCTCCGCACGGGGCTCCACATGCTCGCCGTGCAGCAGCAGCTCACGGATGCTCTCGCCGAGCGGAGTGCCGCCCGGCTCCCGGGTGGTGAGGATGAGGTCCTCAGCGACGGAGCGCTCGGTGACCAGGTGGTCCCGCAGCATCTGCATCTGGGTGGACTTCCCGGCGCCGTCACCTCCCTCGAAGGAGATGAACACTCCGCGCCGTGGCGGATGCGGTGAAGGGATGCGCAGGCCACGCACCGGTTCCAGGAGGCTCATGCGGTCACCTCGCCGGGATAGACCACTCCCAGCTCCGTTCGCATCGCGTCCATCGTGGACATCACGCTGAGGGTGTCCGCCCAGCTCATCAGCGGGGATTCGAGCTCGCCGGCGGTGATCCGACGGGCCGCCTCGGCGATCTCGTAGGCCATGCCGTCTCCGCGCGCACCGGGATGTTCGAATTGGGCCGAGCGCCCGTCATGGAGGGACACTGTCAGGGTGCCGGGAGCGAAGAACGGACCGGACAGCCGGGCCGTTCCCGCGGTGCCGCTGACGAAGGCCTCGGTGGGGGTGCGGGCCAGCAACGTCGCGGACAGGCGCGCGCGGCCGCTCTGCTGGCCCTGGGCGAGGACCGCGATGTAGGCGTCGACTGCGGTGTCGGTGAGGTGGCCGCGCACGGCGAGGTCGGAGAGATCACCGAGCACCATCTGCGCGAAGGAGACCGGGTAGACACCGAGATCGAGCAGAGCACCGCCGCCGAGCTCGGGAGCGAACATGCGATGCGTGGGATCCGCGGGGAAGGTCTGTCCGTGGTCCGCGGTGACCTCGATGATCTCGCCGAGCAGACCGGAAGCGATCACCTGACGGAGCACGTCGTACTGCGGCAGGAAGCGAGCCCACATCGCCTCCATCGCGAACACTCCGCGCTCACGGGCGAGGTCCAGCAGATCGCGGGCCTCGCCCACGTTGAGGGTGAAGGCCTTCTCCACGAGCACGGGGATGCCCGCCTCGAGCACCGGCCGGGTCAGGGCATGGTGCTGGGCATGGGGGGAGGCGACGTAGACGGCATCCAGCCCGCCCGCGGCGAGCATCTCCTCGACGGAGTCGAAGGCTCGCTCGATGCCGTGCTTCTGCGCGAACTCCTCGGCGCGCTGCGAAGAGCGGGAGACGACGGAGACCACCCGGGAGGCGGTGGCACGGTACGCGGTGGCCGTGAACTGGTCAGCGATATGGCCCGGAGAGATCACGCCCCAGCGCAGACCCGGCGCGGCGGCCGGGTCGAGGACGGTGGTGGGCGGCAGCGTCAGCGAGGGTGCTGCCGCAGGCGCTTCGGATGCGTCGGTCTCGGTCATGGGTCCAATCTATCGGTCGGGCTGGCACCCGGTCCGCTCTCGGCGAATCCACAGGTGATGGGGTCTGTGGAGGGAGCGCAGTCGGTGCTCGATCGGTACCTGAACCCCTCCCGGATGCTCCTACACTGGTGACATCGAGCACACGTGGTGCTCGCGTCAGAACAAAGGAGTTTCGGCATGCTCAACAGCACTTCTCGTCCTCTCGCCTCGCGGCGCACGGTCCTCGCCGCCGGCGGCGTGACGACGGCGGCCGCGGCGCTGGCCGCGTGTTCCGGTGGGTCCTCCGATGGTGGTGGCGGCGGTGGCGATGCGCCCGCCGCGGACTTCGAGGAGCGGGGCCCGATCACCCTGGCCAAGGGCAAGGACACCACGGGCAAGCTCGCCGAGTTCCTGGAGACCTGGAACTCGGAGCACCCGGATGAGGAGGTGACGCTCATCGAGCTGCCCGAGTCCTCCGACGAGCAGCGCCGTCAGATGATCAACAACGCGCAGGCGAAATCCGATGCGTACACCGTGCTCGGGCTGGACGTGGTCTGGACCGCCGAGTTCGCGGCGAACCAGTGGGTTGTCGAGCTGCCGCAGGACAAGTTCCCGCTCGATGACCTGATCCCCGCCACGGTGACGACCGCCACCTACTTCGACAAGCTCTACGGGGTCCCCTTCATCACGAACGCGGAGCTGCTGTTCTCCCGCACCGACCTGCTCGAGCAGGCAGGGCTCGACGGCCCTCCCGAGACCTTCGAAGAGATGTACGCCGCGATCGAGACGCTCCAGAAGGAGGATCCGGAACTGCTCGGCTTCGGCTCCCAGTACTCCAAGTACGAGGGGCTGACCGTCCAGGCGGCCGGACTCGTGGCGTCGGCGGGTGGCGAGCTCTTCGACGCCGAGGGCAAGCCCCACGCCGATTCGGCGGAGGCGCTCACCGGGATCCAGACCGTCCGTGACGGTTTCGATAAGGGCTTCATCCCCCAGGAGGCGCTGACCTACAAGGAGGAGGAGTCCCGCGCGGCCTACCAGGACGGCCGCCTCGCCTTCTTGCAGAACTGGCCGTACGTCTGGGCGCTGGGCCAGGCAGAGGACGGCTCCTCGTCGGTCAACGGGAAGATGGTCGCCAGCCTGGTGCCCGGGTTCGACGGGCCCGGCAGCTCGACGCTCGGCGGGCTGAACCTCGGGGTGAGCGCCTTCGCGAAGAACAAGGGCACCGCCGTCGACTTCATCTCCTTCATGGTCGATGCCGTCCAGCAGAAGGAATGGGGTCTCGCGACCGCGCAGGCTCCGGCGAACGTCGGCGTCTACGAGGATGCGGACATGCTCGAGGCGTTCCCGTTCCTGCCGCAGCTGAAGGAGGCGATCGACAACGGGGCCAGCCGTCCCGCCGTCGTCCAGTACGGCGAGGTGACCCAGGCGATCCAGGAGGCGGCCTACGCCTGCTTCTCCGGTGAGACGGATGCCGAGCCAGCGATGAAGGATCTGCAGACCAAGCTGACCGAGCTCACGGCGCAATGACTTCCACCGCCGCTCGCTCCGCGACGATCGGCGGCAGGCGTGGGAAGAGAATCGGCGGCGACCACGGCAGGATGGCGTACCTCCTCCTGCTCCCCACGCTGGTCCTGCTCGCGCTCGTCGTCGGCTTCCCGCTGGTGCTGTCTGCCTGGCAGTCCCTGATGCAGTCGGGCCAGGGGATCGACCCGGCCACCGGACTGATCATCAAGGGCGACACGTTCGTCGGACTGGACAACTACATCGACGCGGTCACCGGCACGGGCGCCGGGGCAGGGTTCTGGAACGCGTTCTGGAACACCACCCTGTTCACCGTCGTCGGTGTGAGCATCGAGACCGTGCTCGGCGTCGCGATGGCGCTGATCATGGCCAAGGCGATGCGCGCGACCGGGCTGGTGCGCGCCTCGATCCTGATCCCGTGGGCGATCCCCACGGTGGTCTCGGCCCTGATGTGGCAGCTGATCTTCGATGCGAACGGCATCGCGAACCGGCTGCTCGACTACCAGGTGCTGTGGACCACCGAGGGCTGGCAGGCCAAGGCCGCGGTGCTCATCGCCGACATCTGGAAGACGGCCCCGTACATCGGTCTGCTCACCCTTGCCGGGCTGCAGACCATCGACAAGCAGGTCTACGAGGCGGCGACCGTCGACGGCGCGAATCGCTGGCAGACCTTCTGGAGGATCACCCTCCCGCTGGTGCGCCCGGTGCTCGTGGTGGCGGTGCTGTTCCGGCTCCTCGACGCGATGCGCATGTTCGACCTGCCGTACGTGCTGCTGGGGACCCTGGACTCTGGCCAGACCCTCTCCATGCTCGCCACCGACGCCGCCGCCAAGACGAACTTCGGTGCCGCCTCCGCGTACTCGATGGTGCTGTTCGCCTACATCTGCCTGGTGGCGTTCCTGTTCATCAAACTGCTCGGGGCCGACGTCATCGGTGATCAGAACCGTCCGCCGAAGAAGAGGCGAGTCCCGCGCCGCCTGCGCACGACCTCCGAAGGGAGCATGCCATGAGCACCGCCACCACCACCGAGGTCGTCTCCCGCACGGGCGAGGTGCTGAAGCCCAAGAAACACAAGGGCCGGATCCTCGGCTCCGTCGTCATCGCGCTGGGCATCGCGTTCATCCTGGTGTACTGCCTCGCGCCGTTCTACTGGATGATCGTCTCCGCGCTGCGCCGGCCCAGCGAGGGCCGCTCGACGGAGCTGATCCCGAGCCCGATCAGCGTCGAGAACTTCATCGCGGTCTTCGACCCGTCGAACCACTTCGCCCGCGCTCTGCTGAACTCGCTGATCGTCGCCGGCAGCACCACACTGCTGGTCCTCGTGCTGGGCGTGTTCGGCGCCTACGCGCTGGCCCGGCTCGATTTCCGCGGCAAGGTGCTGGTCATGTTCCTCATCGTGGCGACCTCGATGTTCCCGGTCGTCACGCTCGTGGTCCCGCTGTTGAAGCTGTTCAGCGGCGGTTTCGTGTGGTTCCCTTTCAACTGGATCAACACCTACCAGGCGATGATCCTGCCGACGATCTCGTTCGCGCTGCCACTGGCGGTGTGGAACCTCAACGCGTTCTTCCGGCAGCTGCCGGTCGAGCTCGAGCAGGCGGCGATGATCGATGGGACCACCCGCTTCGGGGCGTTCCGCAGGGTCATCCTGCCGCTGGCCGCGCCCGGGGTGTTCACCACGGCGATCATCACCTTCATCGCGGCGTGGAACGAGTTCCTCATCGCGCTGACGATGGTGAACGCGCCGCTGATGCAGACCGCGAACGTCGCGATCTCGAAGTTCACCGGCATCTCGCAATTCGACACCCCGTACGGCACGAAGATGGCCGCCGGCGTGATCGTGACGGTGCCGCTGATCATCATGGTGCTGATCTTCCAGCGCCGCATCATCGGCGGTCTCGCCGCCGGATCGGTCAAGTGACCGGGAGGCGCAGAGAGGCACGGGGATCCGTGGTGATCCGCTGAGCAGCGGACGACGACAGACGGGGCGGGGCGACATCGGTCGCCCCGCCCCGTCCGTGGTTCTGCGGGCTACCCCTTCACGGAGCCTGCTGTCATGCCGCGCACCAGGAAGCGCTGGAGGCCGAAGAAGACCAGCATCGGGATCACCATCGAGACGAAGGCGCCGGCGGTCAGGAGCTCGGCGCCCTGACCCTGGGTGCCCAGCATCTGCTGCAGGTTCACGATGATGGTCTTGTTCTCGCCGCCGCCCAGGAACAGCTTGGCGATGAGCAGGTCGTTCCACACCCACAGGAACTGCAGGGTGGCGAAGGCGGCGATCGCGGGGGAGGACATCGGAGCGACCAGGCGCCAGAACGTCTGGAAGTGCGAGGCTCCGTCGATCTTCGCGCTCTCCACGACCGAGCCCGGCAGGGTGGCCATGTAGTTGCGCAGGATGTACACCGCCAGCGGCATGCCGAAGCCGGTGTGCAGCATCCACACCGCCACGAACTGTCCGTTGATCCCGAGCCCTCGCGGGCCGAGCATGTCCAGCATCGGCTGGAAGGCGACCTGGATCGGGACCACCATCAGCGCGACGATGACGATGAACAGCACGTCCTTGCCGGGGAACTGGATGAACGTGAACGCATACGCGGCGAAGGCCGCGAACATGATCGGCAGCACCGTCGCCGGCACCGCCACCACGACCGAGTTGACCAGCGAGCTGGTCGTCGAGGAGTTCGAGAGCACGGCCGTGTAGTTGTCCAGCGTCCACCCGCCCTCCCACAGCGAGGTCCACCAGCCGGTGGAGGCCGCGGCCTCGCGCGTGCGCAGGCTCGTCACCAGCAGACCGATCGTGGGGATCGTCCACAGCAGCGCCAGCAGCGGCATCGCGATCATGGCCAGGGGGGAGCGCTTGCGTCCGTCCTTCATGGTGCCGTTCATCGGTTCGCCTCCTGCTGCCTGAAGCTCTTGACCTGGTAGATCAGGATCGGGATCACCAGGATCAGGAGCACGACCACGATGGCCGAGGCCTGCCCGGCCTGCTGATCGGTGAACAGCTTGCGGAAGAAGAGGTTCGCGATCACGTCGGAGTCGTACAGACCGTTGGTGGTGACGTAGATCAGATCGAACACCTTCAGCACCAGGATCAGCACCGTGATCAGCACGGCGAGGAGGGTGGGCCGCACCTGCGGGAAGATGATCTGCCAGAAGATGCGCATCTCACCGGCGCCGTCCATCCGCCCCGCCTCGACGGTGTCCTCGGGGACGCCCTTGATCGCGGAGCTGATCAGCACCATCGCGAAGCCCGTCTGCATCCAGATCAGGATCACCATCAGCGCGATCGAGTTCAGCCGACCTGTCTCGATCTGGTACCACGGCTGCGGATCCCCGCCGAGGGTGGTGACGATGGCGTTCAGGAGCCCGGTCTGGGCGTCGCCGGGGGAGTTGTAGGCGTAGACCAGGATCCAGATCGTCGCCGCTCCCACGAAGCTGATCGCCATCGGCAGGAAGATCATCGACTTCGCGGCGTTCTCCCCGGCCGGGGAGAGCTTGTCCGCGAGCACCGCGACGGCCAGGCCGAAGGCGACCGTGACCACCGGGACGATGAGGATCCACAGGAAGTTGTTCAGCAGCGTGGACCAGAAGTGCCCGCTGGAGAAGATCGCCTCGTAGTTGGCCAGCCCCACCCACGCCGTCGAGTCGTCGTTGGCGAAGGAGTACACGATCGTCTGCACGGTCGGGTACAGCAGGAACAGGGCGATCAGGCTGAACCCCGGGAGCAGGAACGCGTAGGGGATGAGCCCGGCCGCGAACCGGGTGGGGAAGCCCTCGATGCAGATGTTCAGGAAGTAGAAGAACACCACCGAACCGCCGATGCCGACGATCAGCCCCAGCAGCCCGATGAGGATCCCGGAGTTCGCGAACCAGTCCGGGTAGTAGGCGAAGGCGAGGAAGGCGTTGCAGACGACCCAGGCGGTCACCGCCATCCCGATGATGCCCACGAGCACGCGCACCGGGCGTGCGCCGCCGCGTCCCCGGTCCTCGGCCTCCGTCGGTCCCTCCGACCCCGTGCGGGTCGCGGTCGCGGTGGTCATTCCGGCCACCCGTTCTCGATCTCGTCGCAGACCTCCTGGGAGGTCTTCGCGCCCTGCAGCCACTCGACCATGCCCTTCCAGAAGGAGCCCGAGCCGACGGCCGTCGGCATCAGGTCCGAGGCGTCGTAGCGGAAGACCGCCGCTCCGGAGGCGATCTCGGCGACCTGCCGGGTGATCTCGTCGGAGTACTGCGAGAGGTCGAAGGTGCGGTGAGGGCTCAGCCAGCCGCCGGCCTGTGCCCACTCGGCCCCGAAGGCGTCCGAGGCCATGAACTCCATGACCTTCACGGTGTCGTCGTTAAGGGTGAACAGGGCGGCCAGATCGCCGCCGCCCAGGATCGGCTGGCCGTCGAAGCCGTCCTCCCAGGTGGGCATCGCGTAGACGCCGACCTCCTCGTCCATGTTCGCCATGACGTCCTCGGGGAAGAAGCCGGTGACGAAGTTGCCCTGGCGCACGAGCATCGCCTTCGGCGGATCCTCGAACAGGGGCAGCGGCGCCTCGGAGAAGGGGGTGTTGATGATGGCGTCGGTGCCGCCGAGCACATTGCCCTCGGTCTTCAGCAGATCGCCGACCAGATCGAAGACCTGCACGACCTCCTCGGAGTTGAAGGGGAGGCGGTGCTTGACCCAGTCGTCGTAGACCACCGGGCCGTGGACGCGGAGCATGAACTCCTCGATCCAGTCCGTGCCCACCCAGCCCGTCGCCTGGTCGGCGCCCCAGCCGTCGGACCACGGCGCGATGCCGTCGGCCTTGATCTGCTCGGTGATCTCGTAGAGCTCCTGCATGGTGGCGGGCTTGTCGCCGTAGCCGCCCTCCTCGTAGGCCTTCTTCGGGAACCACAGCAGCGACTTGCACGCCATGCGCATCGGGGCGCCGTAGACGCGGCCCTGCAGCCGGGCAGAGTCGAGGAAGCCCGGGATCAGGGTCGAGTTCAGCTGGTCGTAGTCCAGGAACACGTCGATCGGGGTGATCATCCCCTTCGCGGCCAGATCGAACATGCCGCCGGGCTGGGGGAACAGGGCGATATCGGGGGCGTCGCCCGCTCCCGCGCGCTGCTGGATGGTGTTGGTGAAGTCGGTGTCCGGGGTGTAGGCGATGGTGATGCCGGAGTCGGACTGGAACTTCTCGAGCGAGGCGAGGAACGCCTCCTCCTCCTGGCCGCCGAAGGCGCCGAGGATGCTCACCGTGCCCGAGCCGGGGGTGTCTCCCGGGGTGTACCGCTCGACCGGACCGCTGCCACCGCCACCGGCAGGGTCGGGATTCTGGAGGCATCCGGTCATCCCGAGGGCGGC